>DATFFY010000489.1:0-5389 GCA_035249805.1 Acidimicrobiales bacterium
CTCGAGGCGGGCGAGGCCGCGCGCGAGCGGGAGGCCCAGGCCACTCCCGCCCGCTCCGGCCAGCGCGCCGCCGCGCGCGCCCTGGTGGAACGGCTCGAACACCCGCTCTCGCTCGCTGGGCTGGATGCCCACCCCGGTGTCCCGCACGCTGAGGAGGATCTTCTCGGGCGTCCGCCGGACCTCGACGTCCACCCGGCCGCCGGCCTCGGTGAAGTCGATCGCGTTGACGATCAGGATCCCCAGCACGCGGCGGACGTACTCGGGGTCGACCACCGACACCGTGGCCTCGGGGGGGCAGGTCACCGTGAGCGAGATGCCCCGACGGTCGGCTCGAGCCTGCGCCTCGTCCACCGCCCGCGCCGCCAGCACGCAGAGGTCGGTGGCACCGGGGACGTGCGGGAGGCGGCCGTCCTCGAGCTTGGCGTAGTCCAGCACGTCGGTGAGCAGCCGCAGGAGTGCGAGGCCCGACTCGTGGATGTCGTCGAGGTGCTGGAGCTGCGCCGGTGACAGCGGTCCCGCCTCCTCGTCGCGCAGGAAGGCCGATGCGCCGATGACCGCGTTGAGGGGGGTGATCAGCTCGTGGGACGTGCTGGCCAGGAAGTCGCGCTTGTGCGCGCTGACCGTGGCGACCTGCCGGTGGGCCGACTCGGCGACGAGGCGGGCGTCGAACAGCCCGACGATGGACGCGCGGAGGCGGTCCGTGACCCACCGCACGACGACGGCGTTCGTCGTGACGATCATCAGGAGGGCGACCCAGTGCTGCAGGCCGTCGGCCTGGCCGGACCACGCGAGCGCGACGGCGTAGCAGGTGAGGGCCATGGCGGCGTGCGCGACGAGCCGTCGGGTCGACGACAGGGCGCTCGCCGAGAGCACGGGCCACCCGAACGACAGCGCGACGACGTCCTGCACCGGAGGGAGCCGGACCACGGCGACCGCGATCACGAGGAACCCACCGAAGGCCCAGGCGTCGGCCAGCCACAGCCGCAGACCGGTCCCCTCGGTCCCCGCCGCGCGTCGGATGAGGCCGGCCACGGCGAGCGAGAGGAGCCCGAGGGCCCCGACCGCCAGCCGCACTCGGACCGGCCCCGGGGTGATGACGGCGAAGAGGGGCAGGAGCACGGCCATGGAGCGCGCGAACTCGGTGCCGACCCGGGCGATGGCCAGGCGGTTGGCCGGCGAGCCCGGGACCAGGATCGCCCGCTCGAGGTCGGTCAGCGCCCCCGTCTCGTCGTCCGCCGCTCCGGAGCTGGCCGACCGCGGGCCGGACCTCGGCAGCTCGAGCGTGAACCGGCTGCCCCCGTCGGGGCCGGGCGCCGCGACCAGGGAGCCGCCGTGGGCCTCGGACAGGCGCCGGCACAGGGCGAGCCCGATGCCGCTCCCGGGGGCGGCCATCGCCCCCTGCTGGTAGAGCCCGAAGATGCGCTCGGCCTCGCCCGGCTCGATCCCGGGCCCGCGGTCGGTCACGACGACCTGCACGGACCGGCCGAGGTCCGCCACGGCGATGTCGACCTCCGCGCCGGCGGGCGAGTACTTGATGGCGTTGCCCACCAGGTTCCAGAGGATCTGGCGCACGCGCAGCGGGTCGGCGCGGACCGACAGCGGGCTCGACGGGCAGTGCACCCGGATGCCGACGCCCAGCTCGGCGGCCCGCTCCACCAGGAGCCGCTCGACGGTGCGGGCGGTGTCGCACAGGTCGACCTCGGCCAGCCGGAGGAGCACCTCGCCCTCCTCGACCCGGCGCACGTCGAGGAGGTCGTCGACGAGGGCGAGGAGGTCGCGCCCGGCCTCGCCGATGTCGGCCACGAGCTCGCGCTGGATGTCCTCGAGCGGACCGTCGAGCTCCTCCCGCAGGACGTCGGAGAACCCGACGATCGAGTTCAGCGGGGTCCTGAACTCGTGGGACATCTTGGCCAGGAAGACGGTCCGGGCGGCGTCCTGCTCGGCCAGCTCCTCCGTGGTGGCGTCGATCTCGAGCCGGGCGCGGTGCTCGGCGCTCGCCACCTCGACGACGCGGCGGACGAGCCACCGCACGAACGTGGCCGAGACGGCGATGGCCGCCACGACGGCGAGCCACCGTGTCAGCGGCGCCGGGACGGGCGGGCCGAAGACCAGGACGGCGCCGTAGCTCGTGACGAACGCCGCCATGTGCAGGAGCGCTCCGGTCATCGGCCGGATCAGGCAGACCGTGGTGCCGATCGAGACGTAGATCGCGGGCAGCACGATGTGCAGGGCGTCACCGCCGTAGATCCCGGCGAGCCCGAGCGCCACCTCGGTGCCCACGGTCACGACGTCCATCGTCGGCAGCGGGACCGCGCCGCGACGGAACCCGAGGATCGCCCCGAGGGCCATGCCGACGAGACCCAGCCCCGCGAGGTCGTCGGCGTCGTAGTGCCCGTCGAGGAGCAGGGCGAGGGCGAGCCCCGCCCCGAGGATGAGGCTGACGAGCGCACCGACCTGGCCGATCACGACCCGCTGGGCGACCGAGCCGTTCACGACGAACGCCTCGTGGATCGCCTCGCCCGGGGCGGCCGCGGGGATGCTCGGCAGCAGCGGTGTCAGGAAGGAGGTGCCGCCCTTCACGCCACCGTCTGCAGGTAGGAGAGGAGCTGGCCGACGATCGCACGCACGTCGATCGGCTTCGCCACGTACCCGTCGAACCCCGCCGCCAGCAGCCGCTCCTCGTCGCCCCGCACCGCGAACGCGGTCAGCGCCACCACGACCAGGTCGGCGATCGCAGGGTCGGCCCGCACGGCCTGCAGCACGTCCTCGCCGTCGAGGGCCGAGCCCCGAAGCTGGATGTCCACCAGCAGGAGATCGGGACGCTCCGCCCGCACCGCGGCGAGCACCTCCTCGCCGGTGCTCACCCCCGCGACCGAGAACCCCGCGCGCTCGAGCACGTGCCGGATCAGCCGGAGGTTGCGCTCGTTGTCCTCCACGATGACGACCCGTCGCCCAGCGCCCGCCAACGCCTCGTGGTCGCCCATCGCTCGCACTCCCGCCCCCCTGCGCCGCCTCGAGGGTGAACCTAGCCCGCCTCGACGGCTCCACGAAGGCCCAATGTGCCGCTGCGACCGATCCGTTGCGCACCTGTTATCGGGCTGCAAGGTGACGGGCTCGTGCAGCGCAGACCGGGGTAGGTCGCCCTCGTGGCTCCAGACGCGCGACACCGGCGAGCTGCGGCTCGGCGGACGTTCCTCCGCATCTTCCCCGGCGGGTTCTCCGACGAGCTGTACCTCGCCTGGGAGCGGGACTACAAGGTGGCGGCCCACCGGCTCTGGCGGGAGCAGATCGGCGGCAAGGCCGAGCTCCGGGCGGCGCTCGACGCGGGCCGGCACCGGGAGGTGGCGGCTGCCGCGGTGCGCATCGAGTCGAGTCGGGCCCTCCTGTTCTCGTTCGAGAAGATGGCGCTGCGCGACGCCGTGGTGCGCTCGGACACCGGGGCCCACGCCTTCGCGGAGGGCCTCTTCGACTGGCTGCACGGCCCCGGCGGCGAGGAGGACCGCTTCGAGCGGTGGGTCGCGGTGGTGCGCTCGCTCCCCCGCCGACAGACCCGCGTGGCCACCTGGCCCGTGGTCACCGTCTTCGGCTCGATCGCCCGGCCCCGAGTCCACCTCTTCGTGAAGCCGATGACGATGCGGCGGGCCGCCGAGGCCTACGGCTTCGACCTCCCCTACCGGTCCACTCCGGGCTGGGACACGTATGCCGGCGTGCTCGAGCTGGCCCGCACCGTGCGCCACGACCTGGCCGACCTCCGGCCCCGGGACATGATCGACGTGCAGTCGTTCCTGTGGGTGCTCGGGTCTGACGAGTACGCCGACGAGCGAGAAGACGCCGCCTGACGCGAGACTCGCCCGACTGTGCGACCGGCGAAAGGACGCATCCATGCGGCAGCTCATGTGTGCACTCGTGCTGGCAGCGAGCGTGGCGGCGTGCGGTGGTGGCGATGACGATGCCGATGCCGACAGCGCATCGACCACGACGACGACCGCGCTCGAGCCGGCGCCGCAGGACACGGCGCCCCCCGACACCGGCGGCGCAGCGCCGGCGCAGGACCGCGCTGCGGACCAGGCGCTGGCCGAGTCGATCGTCCTGCGAGCCGGGGACGCGCCGGCCGGCTGGACGTCGGAGCCACCGGACGACGAGGACGACAGCGAGTACGACCGCCGGTACGCCGAGTGCGTCGGCGTGCCCTTCGAACACGTCGACCCGGACTTCCCGGAGGCGCGCGGGCACGACCTGACCGCCCCCGACGACTCCGAGGTCTCTTCGGGTGCCGTCGTGGCCCCATCGGTCGAGGCGGCCCAGCCGTTGCTCGCGGCCTATCGGGACCCGGACACGCCCGCCTGCTTCACCGATGTGCTCGAGGACGTCATGCTCGACGCGCTGGCCGAGGGCGGTACCACCGACGCCACCGTGCAACGGCCGACCTTCGAACCCCTCCCGTTCGCCGACCTCGGCGACGAGACGGTGGCGTTCCGCGTGACCATGACGATCTCCGGCGGCAGCGGCCAGACGCTCGAGGTCTTCGCCGACGCCATCCTCGTGCGCTCCGGCCGCGTCGCGGTCGACGCCCTCTTCCTGTCGCTCTTCGAGCCGTTGCCCGCCGCGACGTCGGAGAGCCTCGTGCGGGTGATGGTCGACCGGATCCCGGCCAACGCCTGACCGCTCGACTGCTCGACCGTCTCACGTAACAGCGACAAGCGACAGCCGGCGGGTGAGCGGCGGCCGCGGCGAGGACAGGGCTACGGTCGGCCGATGGAGGAGTCCATGGCTCGGCGCCTCTTCGAGCTGGTCGAGCCGGTCGCGGTCGTCACCTACATGGCCGAGGAACCGACCCAGGAGGTCATGGCGCTCGGCCTCCCCGGCGTGTGGGACGCGTACTTCGCGGGACGGGCCGCGCCGCTCGGCCGCGACGTGCCGGCCCCGGTGGTCCACGCGCTCTTCTACAACTTCGCCGACGGCGAGGTCGCCCGCCACATCCCCCGCGTGTGGGACCTGATCACCCCGGAGGCCGCCATCGCCGCGCGCCAACGGGGCTCCGTCGCCGCGCTGCGGCGGATCCTCGGCGATCTCGCCGACGCCCCCGGCGTCGCCCGAGCCGCCGACCTCCTCACCAAGGCCGGCACCAGTGCCCGCACCGACGGCCGGGCGCTCTACGCCGCGGTCCGCACGCTCCCCTTGCCCACCGAACCGGTGGCGAGGCTCTGGCACGGCGCCAACCTGCTCCGCGAGCACCGCGGCGACGGCCACGTCGCCGCGCTCGTGACCGCCGGCATCGGCGGCACCGAGGCGCACGTGCTCCACGCCCTCTCCGAGGACATGCCGGCGGAGGAGTTCGGCCGCGTCTCCCACCTGCCCACGGCCCAGCTGGCCGCGGTCGTGGACGGGA
>DATFFY010000490.1:0-5480 GCA_035249805.1 Acidimicrobiales bacterium
ACCATCGCGATCGCGATGGTGCTCGGTGCGTGCGGCGGCGAGCCGGAGTCGCCGTGGCCCGACGAGCTCGCGCTGTCGATCGGGGGGATGCCGGCCCGCACCCACGCCTCGCAGGGCGAGCAGCGGTCGCTGGCGCTCGCGCTGCGCCTGGCTGCGCACCACGTCGTCACCGACGTGGCCGGAACCGCGCCGATCCTCCTGCTCGACGACGTCTTCAGCGAGCTCGACCCGGACCGCAGCGACGCGCTCCTCGACAACCTCCCCCCGGGCCAGACCGTGCTGTCCTCGGCGAGCGGGCTCCCGCCCCGGGCCCGGCCCGACCTCGTGCTCCACGTGACCCGCGGCGCGGTCACACCCCGGGCGTAGGTTCGGGGCATGCCCGTGCGACCGCTGCCCGACGACGGCACCGGGCCGCGGCCGATCGGGGAGGCGCTCGACCGGGTCATGCGGGGCCTCGGCGCCCCCGAGGCCAGCGGCGTGCACCAGGTCTTCGACCGCTGGGCAGAGGTGGTGGGGGAGTCCCTCGCGGCCCGGACGCGCCCCCTCCGCATCGAGGGAGCGCGCCTCGTCCTGGCCGTCGACGAGCCCGCGATGGCGACCCACGTGCGCTTCCTCCAGGCCGAGCTCCTGGCCCGTCTCGAGGACCTCCTCGGGCCCGGTCGCGTGACGGCCCTGGACCTTCGCGTGGGCCCCGGGAAATAGGGCGTCGCGGGCGCGTTTTCCGGCCCCGAGATGGTCCGGAAGACACCCCCCGGCTGGTAGACTTCCGTCGTTGTGATTTCGGGGTCTGACCTGGGCTTTTGCCCTTCTCGGGCGGCTTCCGACCCCTCCCTCCCACCGGCCCTCGCCGAGGCCGGCCCGCACGTGTGAAGGACGTCGAATTCGTGGCGCAGACAACCAGCTCCTACGGGGCCAAGGACATGCAGGTCCTGGAGGGTCTCGAGCCCGTCCGGAAGCGGCCGGGCATGTACATCGGGTCCACCGGGCCCAGCGGTCTGCACCACTGCGTGTGGGAGGTCGTGGACAACTCCGTGGACGAGGCGATGGCCGGCTTCGCCACCCGGATCGACATCACCCTGCTGGCCGACGGTGGCTGCCGCGTGGCCGACGACGGCCGCGGGATCCCCACCGACGTCAACAAGCAGCAGAAGCTCACCGGCGTCGAGATCGCCCTCACCAAGCTGCACGGCGGCGGCAAGTTCGGGGGCGACGGGTACAAGGTCTCGGGCGGCCTCCACGGCGTCGGCGTGTCCGTCGTCAACGCCCTCTCCAAGCGGCTCGTCGTCGAGGTCGACCGCGAGGGCAAGCACCACGTCATGGAGTTCGCCGACGGCGGCACGCCGAAGACGAAGCTCCAGGTGAAGGGCGACGCGCCCCGGGGCCGCACCGGCACCACCGTCACCTTCTGGCCCGACGACACGGTCTTCGAGACCACCGAGTTCTCCGCCCGGACGATCCTCGAGCGGCTCCAGATGATGGCCTTCCTCAACAAGGGCCTCGAGATCCGGTTCAAGGACGAGCGGCCCGAGCACACCGCGGAGCCGGTCACGTACAAGTACGCGGGCGGCATCGTCGACTTCGTGAAGCACCTGAACGGGGGCAAGGAGGCGCTGTTCTCGAAGGTCGGCTCCTACGCGATGGCCGAGGCCGACCAGGAGGTGGAGGTCGCCTTCCAGTGGAGCACCGGCTTCAACACGGACGGCATCGCCAGCTTCGCCAACGGCATCAACACCACCGAGGGCGGCACCCACGAGGAGGGCTTCAAGGCGGCCCTCACCACCGTGGTCAACAAGCACGCCCGCACGAAGAACCTCCTCAAGGAGAAGGAGCCCAACCTCCTGGGGGAGGACATCCGGGAGGGCATCACCGCCATCATCTCGGTGCGCCTGCGCGATCCGCAGTTCGAGGGCCAGACGAAGGGCAAGCTCGGCAACACGTCGATGAAGACCCTCGTGCAGAAGGCCACCAACGAGCGGCTCGGCGCCTGGTTCGAGGAGAACCCGACCGAGGCCAACAAGATCGTGAAGAAGGCGATCGCCGCCTCGCAGGCCCGGCTGGCGGCCAAGAAGGCGCGCGACGTCATCCGCTCGAAGACGCTGCTCGACGGTGCCGGCATGCCGGACAAGCTGAAGGACTGCTCGTCGAAGAACCGCGAGGAGCGCGAGCTCTTCATCGTCGAGGGCGACTCGGCCGGCGGCTCCGCCGTCACCGCCCGCGACCCGCTGCGGCAGGCGATCCTGCCCATCCGCGGCAAGATCCTCAACGTCGAGCGGGCCCGGCTCGACAAGATGCTGAAGAACCTCGAGGTGCAGGCCCTGATCGCGGCGATCGGGGCTGGCGTCGGCGAGGAGTTCGACGTCGAGAAGCGCCGCTACGACAAGGTCTGCATCCTCGCCGACGCCGACGTCGACGGCGCCCACATCCGCACGCTGCTGCTG
The DNA here is from genome assembly GCA_035249805.1 of Acidimicrobiales bacterium. GTDB lineage: Bacteria > Actinomycetota > Acidimicrobiia > Acidimicrobiales > VFJN01 > VFJN01. Next base: position 2,439 of record DATFFY010000490.1, read on the forward strand.
ACCTTCTTCTTCCGGCAGATGCGTGGGCTCGTCGACCACGGCCACGTGTACATCTGCCAGCCGCCGCTGTACTCGACCGAGGTCGGCCGCAACAAGGTGTACCTGAAGGACGACCACGCGAAGGACGCGTTCCTGCGCGACAACCCCAACCACAAGAAGGACTTCGGGCGCCTGAAGGGCCTCGGTGAGATGGATGCCGAGGAGCTGCGCGTCACCACCATGGAGGACGGGCTCCGCACCCTGCTCCAGGTGACCGTCGAGGAGGCGGCCCTCGCCGATCGGGCGGTGTCGACCCTCATGGGCGACATCGTCGAGGTCCGCAAGCAGTTCATCGTGACCAACGCCAAGGACGTGAGGTTCCTGGACATCTGATGTCGGACGCCACCCCCACCCCCGACGAGAACGGCGACGGCGGCGACGGCGGCGTGACCAGCGCCATCGAGCCGATCGAGATCCAGGAGGAGATGGAGCGCTCCTTCCTGGACTACGCGATGTCCGTCATCATGATGCGCGCCCTCCCGGACGCGCGCGACGGCCTCAAGCCCGTGCACCGCCGGATCCTGTACGGCATGGACCAGCTCGGGGCCCGCCCCGACCGAGCCCACATGAAGTGCGCCCGCGTCACCGGCGAGGTCATGGGCAAGTACCACCCCCACGGCGACGGCGCGATCTACGACGCGCTCGTGCGCATGGCCCAGGACTTCTCCCTGCGGCACCCGCTCGTCGACGGGCACGGCAACTTCGGCTCGCCCGACTTCGGCGCCGCCGCCTCCCGGTACACCGAGTGCCGCCTCTCGCCGCTGGCCATGCACATGCTCGACGGGATCCGCGAGGCCACCGTCGACATGGTCGACAACTACTCGGGCGACGACCACGAGCCGGCCGTCCTCCCCGCCCGGTTCCCGAACCTGCTCGTCAACGGCAGCCAGGGCATCGCCGTCGGCATGGCCACCAACATCCCGCCCCACAACCTGGGCGAGGTCATCGACGCCACGCTCCTGCTGATCGACAACCCCGACGCCACCGTCGAGGACCTGATGCAGCACGTGAAGGGCCCCGACTTCCCGACCGGCGGGCTGATCATGGGCCGGCAGGGCATCCTCGACGCCTACCGCACGGGCAAGGGCTCCATCCGGGTGCGCGCGCTCGCGGAGATCGAGGAGACGGCACGGGGCGGCGACCAGATCGTCGTCACCGAGATGCCGTACCAGACGTCGATCTCGGTCGCGGCAGCGCGCATCGCCGAGCTCGTGCAGTCGCGGCAGCTCGAGGGCATCGCGGACGTCAACGACGAGTCGGCCAAGGGCAAGACGCGCCTCGTCATCAAGCTCAAGAAGGACGCGCCGGCGCTGGTCATCCTCAACAACCTGTACAAGCACACGCCCCTGCAGACGAACTTCGCGGTCAACACCGTGGCCCTCGTCGACGGCGTGCCCCGCACGCTCGACCTGAAGCAGGCGCTCGAGGCCTACGTCGGCCACCAGGTCGACGTGATCCGGCGGCGGTCCGAGTACCGCCTCAAGGAGGCGCGGGACGACCTCCACATCCAAGAGGGCCTGCTCAAGGCCATCAACGTCATCGACGAGGTCATCGCGACCATCCGGGCCGCCGAGGACCCGGCGGACGCGCGGGCGAAGCTCGTCGCGCCGCCGTTCGAGTTCTCCGATGTGCAGGCCGAGCACATCCTCGAGATGCCGCTGCGCCGCCTCACGCGCCTGGCCCGGATCGATCTGGAGAAGAAGATCGAGGGCCTCAACGAGACGATCTCGCTGCTCGAGCAGATCCTCGACGACGAGCAGGTCCTGCGGAGCGTCATCAAGAACGAGCTCAGCGAGATCCGCGAGAAGTACGCGGACGACCGGCGCTCGCAGATCACGCTCGACGCCGGCGAGATGAACATCGAGGACCTCATCGACGACGAGGAGCTCGTCGTCACGCTGTCGGCGAAGGGATACATCAAGACCGTCCTCGCGGACGCGTTCCGGGCGCAGGGCCGGGGCGGCCGCGGCGTGGCCGGGACGAAGCTGCGCGACGACGACTACGTCAGCCACATCCTCACCACCACCGCGCACGCCTACCTGCTGTTCTTCTCCAACCTGGGCCGGGTGTACCGGCTCAAGGCCCACGAGATCCCGAAGAAGGAGCGCACGGCCCGGGGCACGGCGATGCCGAACCTGCTGCAGCTCCAGCCGGGCGAGCACATCCAGACGATCATCGACACGCGGGACTACGAGACGAACCGCTTCCTGTTCTTCGCCACGAAGCGGGGGCAGGTCAAGAAGACCAAGTTCAACGAGTACGACACGTCGCTGCGCACCGGCATCATCGCCCTCAACCTCCGCGACGGCGACGAGCTCGTGAAGGTCATCCCGACCAACGGCGGCGACGACATCCTCATGCTGTCGCGGCTCGGGCAGGCCATCCGCTTCAGCGAGGACGACGTGCGCCCGATGGGTCGGGCAGCGGCGGGCGTGCGGGGCATGAAGATGCGGGCCGGCGACGAGGTGGTCAGCCTCGACACGTGCCGCGACGACGTGTCGATGCTCATCGTCACCGACGCCGGCTACGGCAAGCGCACCCAGCTCGAGCACTTCAACCGCCAGGGCCGCGGCGGCCAAGGTGTGCGCGGCATCAAGCTCACGGCCAAGAAGGGCTTCGTGGTCGCGGCGTTCATGGTCGGCCTCGACGACGAGATCTTCGTCATCAACTCCGCCGGCACGCTCATCCGCATGGAGGTCCGCGGGATCTCCTCGCAGGGCCGCGATGCCACCGGTGTCCGGGTGATGAACCTCGAGGACGGGCAGACCGTCGCGTCGGTCGCCCCCGTGCTCTCCAACGACGACGACGACTGACGTCGCCGTCCACCTCCCTTCCCCCGACATCCCACACCGAGCGAAGGGGAAGGCTGATGGCACGACGGGCACGAGACGAGCGCGGGCAGGCGGTGCCGCTGCTGCTGGCGGTGGTGGCGGTCGCCGTGGTGGTGCTGCTCGCGCTGGTCCCGCTGGGGGTGGCCGCGACCGAGCGCGCGCGGGCGCGGAC
>DATFFY010000491.1:0-6495 GCA_035249805.1 Acidimicrobiales bacterium
GATGCCCTCGAGCACGAGCCGCGGGTCGGCGTAGGTGCCGGCCTGTCCAGGAGGTTCCCCGGTCGTCGCCCGCTCCGGCCCGAGCTCGCTGGTCGGGAGCCGCCACGTCGCGCGCTCACCGGCGGGTTCGAAGCCGAGCTCCTCGAGGAGCCGCGCCTCCCACGGCGGGCGCCAGGGCCGGCCCGTGGTCCCCGCGACGGTGAACCCGGCGACGAGCAGGCCGGGCTCGTCGTCGGGCTCGAAGGACCACGGCCCCGTCATCGATCGGCAGCCGTGCTCCGCCTCGAGCCAGTCCCTGGCGCCATCGACCAGCGCGCGGGCCACGCCGAGGTCGTCGATCGTGGACCAGAAGCCGAACCGACCCTCGCCGCCCTCGTGCGGGACGTGCGCGGCGATGCGCCCGGCGGGTCGGCCGGCCCGCCGCGCGAGCAGGAGCAGCGCGTCGGCCTCCTCGAAGTACGGGTTGCGGCGGAAGCTGAGCCGGTAGCGCTCCCACGCCAGCACGGGCGGCGCGAAGCAGGGATCCTCGCCGTGGAGGGCCTGCGGCAGCTCGGTGAACCGAACGAGCGCCTTGCCCCGTGTCACCTCCTCGACCGCGACCATCGGGCCGACACGGTATTCCTGCGGCCCCCGCTAGCCTGCCCGCATGCTCGACACGGGGGCGCTCGTCGACCTGCCGCTCGACGCGCTCCTGGCCCGGGCCCGATCGGTTCGGGACGCCGCGCATGGCCGGCGGGTGACCTTCTCGCCGAAGGTCTTCATCCCGCTGACCATGCTCTGCCGCGACCGGTGCGGCTACTGCACGTTCGCCCAGCCCCCCGCCCGCCTGGAGTCGCCGTACCTCTCACCCGACGAGGTGCTCCGGATCGCCCGAGCGGGCGCGGCGGTGGGCTGCCACGAGGCGCTCTTCACGCTCGGCGAGGCCCCGGAGGATCGGTACCCGGTCGCCCGGGCCTGGCTCGACGAGCACGGGTTCGCGTCGACCGTCGAGTACCTGGCCGCGATGTGCCGGCTCGTGCTCGACGACACCGGCCTCCTCCCCCACGCCAACGCCGGCGCGCTGTCGCTCGACGAGCTCCTGGTCCTCCGGGCCGTCGCCCCCAGCCAGGGGATGATGGTCGAGTCGCTCCGCGACGACCTCGAGTGCCACCGCGGCGCACCGGACAAGGTGCCGGCCCGGCGGCTCGCCACCCTCGAGGCCGCCGGCCAGGCCGGCATCCCCTTCACGACCGGCATCCTCGTCGGCATCGGCGAGGACGTGGCCGACCGCGTCGCCGCCCTCGAGGCCATCGCCGCCTCGCACCGACGCCACGGCCACGTGCAGGAGGTGATCGTCCAGAACTTCCTGCCGAAGGCCGGCACCGCGATGCACGCGGCGCGGCCCTGCCCCCCGGACGACTTCCTCCAGGCGATCGCGCTGGCCCGGCTCCTCCTCCCGCCCGACGTCCACGTGCAGGCTCCGCCGAACCTCTCCGACGACTTCGGCCTGCTCCTCGACGCGGGCATCGACGACTGGGGCGGCGTGTCGCCGGTGACGGCGGACCACGTGAACCCGGAGCGTCCGTGGCCCGCGCTCGATCGGCTGCGGGCGGTCACCGAGGAGCGGGGCTTCGCGCTCGCGCCGCGGCTCACCGTGTACCCGACGTACGCGCTCGATCCCGACCGCTGGCTCGACCCGGGCCTGCGCTTCGCCGTCCTCGACCGCAGCGACGCGGAGGGCCTCGGCCGCGACGACCCGGGCGGCGTGTTCCCCGAGCAGATCGCCGCCGCGGTCGAGGCGGGCACCGGGGCCGAGGTCGTGCAGATCGGCCACCGCAACACCGCGTGGTACTCCGGGGCGCCCCGGGAGCCCGTGCCGCTCGTGCCCGCCTCCGGACGGTTGGGCTGGCACGGCCCGGTCGGCGAGGTGCTCGAGGGGGCCCTCCTCGGGCAGGAGGTCGGGGAGGACGAGATCACCACCCTGTTCTCGGCGCGGGGGCCGGAGGTGGCCGCCGTGGCGCAGGTGGCCGACGAGCTGCGCCGTGCCGTCGTGGGCGACGCCGTCACGTTCGTGCGGAACCGCAACATCAACTACACGAACGTCTGCACGTTCAAGTGCCGGTTCTGCGGCTTCTCGAAGGGGCCGCTGTCGCTGAACCTGCGGGGGACGCCCTACCTCCTCACCCTCGAGGACATCCAGACCCGCGTCCTGGAGGCCGTTGCCGAAGGCGCCACCGAGGTGTGCCTGCAGGGCGGGATCCACCCCGACTTCGACGGCGACTACTACATCGACGTCGCCCGGGCCGTGCACGACGTCGCTCCGGAGATCCACATCCACGGCTTCACCGCGCTGGAGGTGACCGAAGGCGCCCGCCGACTCGGTGAGCCGCTGGCCGACTACCTGCGCCGGCTGCAGGACGCCGGCCTGCGCACGCTGCCCGGCACCGCGGCCGAGATCCTCGACGACGAGGTCCGTGCGGTCATCTGCCCGGACAAGATCACGACCGACGAGTGGCTCGAGGCCCATCGCACGGCGCACTCCGTGGGCCTCCGCTCCAACATCACGATCATGTTCGGCTCGGTCGAGCAGCCCCGCTCGTGGGCCCGGCACATGGTGCGCACGCGATCGCTCCAGAAGGAGACGGGCGGCTTCACCGAGTTCGTGCCGCTCCCGTTCGTCCACATGGCGGCCCCGATCTACCTGCAGCACAAGGCCCGACGCGGCCCGACCTTCCGCGAGGCGCTGCTGATGCACGCGGTCGCCCGGATCGCCTACCGCGGGTGGATCGACAACATCCAGGTGTCGTGGGTGAAGCTCGGCCAGGGCGGCGCCGTCCAGGCCCTGCAGGCGGGGGCCAACGACATCGGCGGCACGCTCATGGACGAGAACATCTCCCGGGCCGCCGGCGCGTCGCACGGCACGGCCATGGACGAGGACGGGTTCCGCAGCTGGGTCGAGCCGATCGGCCGTCGGCTCGAGGAGCGGACCACGCTCTACGGCCGGCCCGCCCGCGTCTGACCGAGCGTCACCACCACTCCTCGTCGAGCTTGGCCTCGATGTCGCGCGCGTGCCGGCGCGTGCAGTCGGCGCACAGCTGCTCGACGCCCCGCGCCGAGGTGACCAGCGACCAGCCCGGCGACAGGCCCTCCTCCTGGCCGGGCGTCCCGCAACGGGTGCAGTGCGACATCGATCAGACCGTAACGTGACCCCCGTGTCCGAGGTGGACGAGACCATCCGCGAGCTCCTCGACGAGGCCGGGGCCCACGCCAACCGGGACGTCCTGCGCGACATCCTCCGCTCCGCCGTCGGCCTGGCCGGCGACGACGCGCAGCGCCTCGACCTCAAGATCATGGCCGCCGCGCTGAAGGAGATGCGGGCCGCGTTCGCGATGTTCCGGCCCCTCGAGGAGGTCCCCAAGGTCACGATCTTCGGCTCCGCCCGCACCCAGCCCGACGACCCCCTGTACGCCCAGGCCCGCGAGCTCGCGGCGCAGCTGGCCGACCGCGGCTGGATGGTCATCACCGGCGCCGGTCCGGGGATCATGGCGGCCGGCGCCGAGGGGGCGGGGCCCGGCCGCGCCATCGGGATCAGCATCCGCCTGCCCTTCGAGGAGGCGGTCGGCACGACGTTGAGCGACAGCGACCTCGTCGTGGCGATGAAGTACTTCTTCACCAGGAAGCTGATGCTCATGAAGGAGAGCTCGGCGTTCGTGTGCCTCCCGGGCGGGTTCGGCACACAAGACGAGACCTTCGAGCTCTGCACCCTCCTGCAGACGGGGAAGGCGAGCCCCGCCCCCGTCGTGCTGCTCGACGTCCCGGGTGGCACGTACTGGCGGGCGTGGGTCGACTTCGTCGACGAGGAGCTCGTGCGCACCGGGTTGGTCAGCCCCGCCGATCACGAGCTGTACCTGGCCACCGACGACGTCGCGACCGCCGTCGCCGAGGTCGAGCGGTTCTGGCGCAGCTACCACTCGATCCGATGGGTCGGCGACGTCCTCGTGGTCCGCCTGCGGCACGCCCCCACGGAGGCCGAGGTCGCGTCGCTGAACCAGGAGTTCGCCGACCTCCTCGTCGACGGCCGGATCGAGCCGAGCGGGCCGCTGCCGGCCGAGCTGTCGGACCGTGACAACCTCGAGCTGCCCCGCCTCAGGATGCGCTACGACCCGCGGGCGGCCGGTCGGCTCCGAGCGCTCATCGACGCGCTCAACGACCTGCCCAGCGCGCAGGGCTCAGACGTGGTCTGAGCCGCCGGCGTCGGGCTCTCGAAGGATCCCGATCGCCTTCTCGACGGCCCGCCGGGCCCGGTGCAGCCGCTTCTCGTCGACCGGGAGCTCGTCGCCGCCGGCGTCGATCGACTCGCGCAGGCGCACGAGCGCGAGGTCGGACAGCTCCTCGGAGATGGTCTCGAGGCGCTCGCGGATGTCGTCGAACTCGCCGGCCATCGCAAGGAGACTACGGGGCAAGCGATACGCTGCAACGTCCCCCCCGTTGCAGGAGCGGCATGCACGAAGACCTCCACGAGTGGGTGTCCTTCGAGGATCCCGAGGAAGAGCGCACGTGGGTGTTCGACCTCACGTACCTCACGAGCCCGTGGCGCTGCATCTACGGACAGGGCTGCCAGGGCGTCCTCACCGGACCCGCCGAGGACCTCGAGCAGGGCTGCTGCAGCTACGGCGCGCACTTCGTCGACGAGGAGGACGAGGCCAGCACCCTCGCCTACGCAGCCCGGCTGACCGCCGAGCAGTGGGAGAAGATGCCGCTGGCCAGGCGCAAGGGCGGCGCCACCAAGACCAACAAGGACGGTGAGCGCAAGACCCGCGTCGTCGACGGGGCGTGCATCTTCCTGAACTCCCCGGACTTCCCCGGGGGCATGGGCTGCGCGCTGCACCACGGCGCGCTGCAGGCCGGGGAGCGCCCGCTCGACTGGAAGCCCGACGTCTGCTGGCAGCTCCCCCTCCGCCTGGAGGAGCACACCGACGACCACGGCCACGTCACCTCGACGCTGCGGGAGTGGAAGCGACGCGACTGGGGCGCGGGTGGTCAGGAGTTCCACTGGTGGTGCACCGAGGGCCCGGAGGCCTTCGTCGACCACCGGCCGGTGTACGAGACCAGCCGCGACGAGATCGTCGAGATGGTCGGGGAGGTGGCCTACGGGTTGCTCGTGGACCACCTGAAGGACCGGGGCACGGAGCAGCTGCTGCCCCATCCGGCCCTGCGAGCCAGGCGCTAGGCGCTAGGCCTCCTCGTCGACCTCGTCGTCGTCGAGCGCCCCGTACTTGCGGGCGAGCGCGGCGTAGTCGTCGTCCTCCTCTGGCTCGGCATCGTCGGTGTCGGAGCGGCCCGGATCGCTGCTGAACAGGAAGTCCGGACCCGACTGCTTGAGCTTTCGCGCTTCTTCGAAGCGGCGATGACGTCCCTTCTTCACGGACGCTCCCAGAGGCTGCAGGGTGACGGTGGACGGCCACCATACCGCGGGGCCGCTGGTTTCGTGCACCTCGCTCCACCCCGTACCATCCCCGCCGATGCCCGCCCTGGAGCCCTCGCCCTGGTGGCGTTCGGGCGTCGTGTACCAGGTGTACCCACGGTCCTTCTCGGACAGCGACGGGGACGGCGTGGGCGACCTCGAGGGGGTGCGGCGGCGGCTCGACCACCTGGCGTGGCTGGGGGTCGATGCGGTCTGGCTGTCTCCCTTCTACCGCTCCCCGATGGCCGACTTCGGCTACGACGTGGCCGACTTCTGCGACGTGGACCCGCTGTTCGGCGACCTCGCGACGTTCGACCGGCTCCTCGCCGAGGCCCACGCGGCCGGCATCCGGATCGTGGTCGACCTCGTGCCGAACCACACCTCGGACCAGCACCCGTGGTTCCAGGCGTCCCGGAGCAGCCGGGACGACCCGAAGCGCGACTGGTACGTGTGGCACGACGGGCGGGGCGACGGCCGGCCGCCCAACAACTGGCGGGCCGCGTTCGTCGACGGCCCGGCGTGGACGTGGGACGAACCGACCGGCCAGTGGTACCTCCACCAGTTCCTGCCCCAGCAGCCCGACCTCAACTGGGAGCACCCCGACGTCGTCGAGGCCATGCACGGCGTCATGCGGTTCTGGCTCGACCGCGGCGTCGACGGCTTCCGCATCGACGTCGTGCACTGCATCGGCCGCGACACGTCGGTCGACGACGAGCCGCCGTGGGACGAGATCCCCCACTGCGCGTCGAACGAGCACCCGAGCACGCACGAGCACATCCGCGGGATGCGCCGCCTCGCTGATGCCTACCCCGGCGACCGGGTGCTCGTCGGCGAGACGGCGCTGCCGGGCACCCGCTGGGTGGCGCCCTACTACGGGGCGGGCGACGAGCTGCACCTGGCGTTCAACTTCGCCGCCACGCACGCGCCGTGGGACGCGACCGCATGGCGGCGCCGCATCGAGCGCGTCGTGGAGGAGCTCGAGCCCCGCGGGGCCTGGCCGACCTGGGTGCTCTCCAACCACGACGTGCCCCGCCACCGCACCCGGTACGGCG
>DATFFY010000492.1:0-2715 GCA_035249805.1 Acidimicrobiales bacterium
CAGGGCCTGCACGCAGGCAGCCGCCACGCTCGGCGGGTCGAAGGGCTCGCACAGCGCGCCGGTCACCCCCGCGTCGACCAGCTCCTGGGGGGCGCCGTCCGTGGACACGACGAGCGGCGTCCCGCACGCGAGCGACTCGATGAGCGCCATGCCGAAGGAGTCCGAGACGGAGGGCAGGCACGTCGCCCAGGCCCGTCCGTAGCGCTCGTGCTGGTCGGCCGCGCTCCCCGCGCCGAGGACCTCGGTGCGAGCCACCGCGTCGGGCGGGGCGGCGGCGAGGAAGGGCGTGGGATCGCCCGGCCCGCTCAGCTGCAGGCGCACCTCCGGCACGGCGTCGGCGACCAGGGGCAGCGCCTCGAGCAGCGGGGCGATGCCCTTGCGGGGCTCGTCGAGGGCGCCGGAGAACAGGAGGGTGGGCTGCAGGTGCCGGGCCTCGGCGGGCTGGAACGCGGCGAGGTCGACGCCGCCGGGCACCACGACCCCGTCGTGGCGGTCGTAGTCGCGCCCCAGGTAGCCGAGCGCGTAGCGCGACATGCACGAGTACACCTCGACGCCCCGGACGACGGCGTCGACCACCCGGGCCTCGATCGGGAACTGCGACCAGAACGCTCGGCTCGGCAGGCCCAGATCGGTGATGACCGTGCGCCGGCGGGGATGGAGGCGGGCCGCCCGGACCGAGGCGCGGGCGTCCCTGCGCCCCATCGAGTGGACGGCGTCGTACCGTCCCGCGACGAGGCGGGGCAGGACGCGGCGGGCGAAGTCGGCCTCGTGGCCCCACCCGTCCTCTCGGCGCCGCCGCAGGCGCACGGTGCGCACCCCGTCGAGGGTCGACTCGCCCGCGTCCCAGCCCGCCGACAGGATCGTGACCTCGTGGCCCCGCTCCACCAGCGCCGCCCCGAGCTCCTGGATGAAGCGCTCGGCCCCCCGCCGGACCTCGGGCCAGCAGAAGGCGTGGGTGAAGGCGATGCGCACGGCCGGTGACGTTAGGAGACCGTGACGGGGCCACGTCTACGCTGCCCTGACGATGTCCAGCACCCTGTCGGCCACCGACGCCCAGCGCCGCCTCGACGAGCACCCCTTCTGGTACCACTCGATCGACGTGGTGCCCGGCGCCACCACGAAGGGCTGGTTCGACCTGCGACCGGTGGCCGACCTGCTCCCGTGGCCGAACGTCCGCGGGAAGCGCTGCCTGGACATCGGGACCTACGACGGGTGGTTCGCCTTCGAGCTCGAGCGCCGCGGCGCGGCCGAGGTCGTCGCCATCGACGTCGAGGACCACCTCCAGTGGGACTGGCCGGCCGACTACCGGGAGGAGGGCCTGGCCCGCGACCCGGGGTTCTCGGGACCGCCCAAGGGGGCCGGCTTCCGGTTGGCCGCCGACCTGATGGGGTCTCGGGCGGACTGGCGGCCGCTCAGCATCTACGACCTCGACCCGGACGAGATCGGCACGTTCGACGTCGTGGTGTGCGGCAGCCTCCTGCTCCACCTGCGCGACCCCATCCGGGCCCTCGAGGCGGTCCGCTCGGTGACCGACGGCGTCTTCCTCTCCTCCGAGCAGATCGAGCTCTGGCTGTCGATCTTCGGGCGGGGCCGCCCGCTCCTCCGCCTCAACGGGAGCGGCGGGGACTGCCAGTGGTTCAACGCCAGCGCGGCCGGCCATCGCCGGCTCCTGTACGCCGCGGGCTTCGACGTGGAGCGCACCTCAAAGGCGTACACCGTCCGGTTCGACCACCACCCGAAGCCGCCGAAGACGCTGCGCAACGTCGTCGACGCGGTGGGCGTGCGCGCGGTCACGGGCTCGTGGAAGCAGGGCGTCCTCCACCGCGCGGTGCTCGCCCGGCCGCGGGTCTGATGTCGGACCTCGACGTCGAGGTCCGGCGGAGCGCGTCCTGGGACCGGACCGACCCGACCATCGCGGTGGTCGTCAGCACGTTCCGGCGCGCCGCGTTCCTGCCCGAGCTGGTGGCCGCCATCGAGGCGCAGGACCTCGACCGACGCGAGCTGGAGCTGGTGGCCGTGGACAACGGCTCCGGCGACGACACCTGGTCCGTCCTCGTCGACCTCGTGGAACGCACGCCGCTCGCCATGGCCGCCGTGCGTCTGCCGCACAACCGCGGGCCGGCCCCGGGCCGCAACGCGGGCGTGGCCCACACCCGGGCGCCGCTCGTCGCCGTCACCGACGACGACTGCCTCCCGACGCCGGGGTGGCTCCGCGGCATGCGGCGCGCGTTCGAGGGCGGCGCGGACGTCGTGCAGGGCTCGGTGCGGGCCGACCCCGTCGGCCTGCCGGCGATGGGGCCGTGGGACCACACGATCGGGGTGACGCCGCCCACGCCGTTCTTCGAGACGTGCAACGTCGCCTACCGGCGCACGGCCTTCGACCGGGCCGGGGGGTTCGACGAGGACGACCCGCTCCTGCACCCGCCGAGCGGCCGGGCGTTCGGCGAGGACGCCTGCCTGGCGTGGGAGATCCAGCGCACCGGGGGCGAGCCGGCCTTCGCGCCCGAGGCGCTCGTGCACCATCGCTGCCTCCCCGGCACCTACGAGCGGTGGCTGGCCGACCAGCGCCAGCTGAGCCGCTTCCCCGGCCTGGCGCGGCGCAGCCCGCTGGTCGCTCGGTGGCTGTTCCTCGGCGTGTTCCTCAGCCCGCGCTCCGCGTTGTTCGACCTCGGCCTCGTCGGCACGGTGACCGCCGCGGTGCTGTGGTCACCGTGG
>DATFFY010000493.1:0-2918 GCA_035249805.1 Acidimicrobiales bacterium
GCGCCCGCTTCGCGACGGTCCGCCGCGTGGCGGTGGCCCGCTTGGTCGTGCTGCGCTTCGCCGTGGTCGTGGTCCGCTTGGCCTTGCTGGCCGCGGTGGTCGTCCGCCGCTTGGCGGTCGACGTGGCCCGCTTCGTACCGCGGCGAGCCTGGCTCGTGGCCCGCTTCGCCCCGGCCTTCGCGCTCTGCTTCGCGTCGCGCACGGCCTCGATGACCGCCTCGGTGGCGTCGGCCCCGGAGGCCCGCACCTTCGACGCGGTCCGGCGGGCCGTGGTCGAGCCCTTCGGCGCGGTCCGGGGCTTCTTGCGGCCGAGGACGCGTGCGATCACGTCCCCGACCACCGACGCACCGCCCTGGGCCAGGCCGCTCACGGTGTCGCCCATCCGGTCGACCATGCCCGCGGCCGGCCCGACGACGACGTTGCCCGGTGGCGAGTCCGGCGAGCGGGGATGCGGATGGGTCGGGGCGACTGCCTTGGCCGCCTCCATCGCCTCGCCCAGGTCGCTCAGCGCGGCCCGACCGAGCTCGTCGCGGACCTTCGGGAAGTAGTCGTCCTCCTCCTCCTCCACGTGGTGGCGGACGTTCTCGATCAGCACCGTGACCTTGGCGTCGAACCGCTCGTCCTTGGGGTCCATCCGGTCGAGCTCGGACAGCACCCACTTCACGATGTGGTGCTCCTCGAGGCTCTCGAGGGCGACGTCCTCGACGGCGGGCACCGTGGCCCGGGTCACGGGGTAGAAGAGCTGCTCCTCGACGGCGGCGTGGACCGACAGCTCCTCGATGATGCGGTCGACGACCTCACGCTTCTCCGCGTGGGCCCGGTCGCCCGCCTTCTCGAACCGCTTGAAGAGCTTCTCGACGGTCCGATGGTCGTCCTTGAGCATCGTGATGGCATCCATGACCTCGCGACCTACCCGGGGTGGCGGGAGGGCAACCACCGGCCCTGACGGGCGTTGTCAGGGATGCCGGGGCAAGGTGGGCGCATGGCCGGATCGCTGACAGGCAAGGTGGCGCTCGTCGCCGGCGGCACGCGCGGCGCCGGCCGCGGCATCGCTGTGGAGCTGGGGGCCGCCGGCGCCACCGTGTACGTCACGGGGCGCACCTCCGGGACGAACCGCTCGGAGATGGGCCGGCCCGAGACGATCGAGGAGACGGCCGCGTCGGTCGACGAGGCCGGCGGCAAGGGCATCCCGGTGCGGGTCGACCACCTGGTGCCGGCCGAGGTCGAGGCCCTCGTCGCCCGGATCGAGCAGGAGCAGGGCGCGCTCCACGTCCTCGTCAACGACGTGTTCGGCACCAGCGGGCCGCGCATGCAGTGGGAGAAGACCGTGTGGGAGGCCGACCTCGACATGGGGCTCCACACGCTCCGGCTCGGCGTGGAGACCCACGCGATCACGAGCCACTTCGCCGTCCCGCTGCTGCTCCGCACGCCGGGCGGGCTGGTCGTCGAGGTGAACGACGGCACCGACGAGTACAACGCCACCAACTACCGCGTGTCGTTCTTCTACGACCTGGTGAAGAGCTCCGTCGGCCGGATGGCGTTCGCCCTCGCCCACGAGCTCCGTGACCAGGGCGCGACCGCTGTGTCGCTGACCCCCGGCTGGCTGCGCTCCGAGGAGATGCTCGACATCTACCAGGTCACCGAGGAGACGTGGCTCGAGGCAACGAAGGCGCAGCCCCACTTCGCCATCTCGGAGTCGCCTCGCTACGTCGGCCGGGCCGTGGTGGCGCTCGCCTCGGACCCCGACGTCGCCCGGTGGAACGGCGCGTCGCTGTCGAGCGGCGGGCTGGCCAAGGAGTACGGCTTCACCGACGTCGACGGCAGCCAGCCCGACGCGTGGCGCTACCTGGTGGAGGTCCAGGACGCCGGCAAGCCGGCCGACGTCACCGGCTACCGCTGACAACCCCGGTTCTCGCGACGCAGGGCGTACAGAAGTGTGTAGACAGCGTCGCGAGAACAGTCAGTCGGTGCTCGCGGGGATGGCGTAGGTGATCGTGGCGAAGGCGACGGGCTCGGCCGGGTCGCCGCCCTCGCTCCAGAGGCGGACCTCGCTCACCGACTGGCGCCTGCCGAGGCGCAGGAGCGTGGCGTGCGCGAGCAGGTCGACCGGTCCGGGCTTGCGCAGGAACGACATGTTGAGGTTGCTCGTCACCGCCAGCGCGACGGGCCCGATGCGGGCGAGCGTGACGAGCCACGCCGCGCCATCGGCCAGCCCCATCATCGTGGGCCCGGAGAGCGTGCCGCCGGGCCGCAGCTGCAGATCGCTGTACGGGAGCCGTATGCGGAGCCCGTCGAGGTCCGAGTGCTCCACCCGGTAGACGCGCGGGTTGCCAGGGAAGGCGCCGGCGAGGAACTCGTTCAGCTCGTCCACCGTCATGCGCAGCTCGCCGTCGACCACGGCGGGCGACACTAGCCAGTGACCTGTGGATCACCGGTTGGGGCTCCAGGGCCGAGCGAACTACGCTCGTCCGCCCTGGCCCCCATCGTCTAGTGGCCTAGGACACCACCCTCTCAAGGTGGCGGCACGGGTTCGAATCCCGTTGGGGGTGCGCGAGGTCAGGTGCTCGGGAGGCCGCCGGAGCTGGTCCGGCGGGGGCACACGTCGAACAGCAGCAGGTCGCCGCTCGGCGACCACGAGTGGGGCGAGACGAAGAGGCCCTCGGCCACGGTCACGAGGTCGCCGCGGCGCGAGCCGTCGAGGGAGACCAGACCGATCGTGCGGTAGGTGCGGGCGTCCTGGAAGGCGACCAGGCCACTCGCGGGCGACACCTTGGGGTGCGCCGCTGCCTCGGCCAGGACCCGCTCCTTGCCGCTCGAGAGGTCGTAGGCGCGCGTCGACGGCTCGACCTGGTGGTCGATGCCCGTCCCGCGCACGACGAGGGTGTCGCTGTCGCCCCAGTGGACCTCGGCGGTGCCGC
>DATFFY010000494.1:0-36799 GCA_035249805.1 Acidimicrobiales bacterium
ACCGAGGTCGCTGTGCCACGGCGATGCCGGCGCCGGCAACTTCCTGCACGATGGCGGCGCCGTGACGGCGCTGCTCGACTGGGAGTTCGCCCACGTCGACGACCCCCACGACGACCTGGCCTGGGTGGCGGTCCGCAACCAGGTGCAGCGCCGGCCCCTCGCCGTCGGCGCGGTCTTCGCGGCGTGGCAGCACTCGACCGGACGGACGATCGACCCCGCCCGGCTCGAGCACCACCGTGCGGTGGTGCTCACCCGGATGCTCATCTCGTGCGACGCCGCGCTGGCGCGGGCCGGCGAGGCGCAGCCCCCCACGGTCCAGTCGATGCTCCGGCCCTACCTGGGCCTGGCCCTGGTGGAGGCGCTCCGCCGGGCCGGCGCGGGCATCGACCGCCTCGACGAGATCGAGGAGGATGCCCGAGCGCGGTGGGCGCCCTCACCCATCGCCGAGGTGCTCGGCGACCCGACCGACCTCGACGACCTGGGAGGTCCGTGGTGACCGACGCCAGCCCGGCCGACGACCTGTTCCACCCGATCGCCGACGAGCACCCGCTGTGGACCGAGACGAGCTGGTGGGGCTTCTACGCGCCGGACGGCTCCGTGGGCGGCATGGTCTACGCGTTCTTCCGGCCGAACCTCGGGGTCGCCACCCTGGTCACCAGCATCTGGGACGCGGACCACGTCGAGCCGTGGCGAGCGCCCTACTCGCGCAGCCAGTGGCACCTCCCCATGCCGGAGGGCGACCTGGACGACCTCGCGCTGGGGCACCTCCGCATCCGCTGCCTCGAACCGTTGGGCCGGTACCACCTCGCCTACGACGACCCCGGCGGGCTCGTCCTCGACCTCGCCTACGAGGCGGCGATGGCGCCGCACGTCGCCGTCGCCCAGCCCACGATCGGGCACTTCGACCAGCTCTGCCGGGCCACCGGCACCATCCGGTTGGGCACTCGCGTGGTCGAGGTCGACGCCCTCGCCGTGCGCGACCGGTCGTGGTACGTCCGAGACGACCTGCGGTCGAGCCGGGCCGGGTACACCTACGGCGCCGTCGACGGGGACGAGCACTTCCTCGCGTTCAGCCGCCCCGCCGCCGACGGCGCGATCCACGGTGGCTACCTCGTGCGGGCCGGCGAGAAGGCCGCCCTCGTCGAAGGGGCCCGCCACGTCCGTTCGCGGCGCCGGGGCCATCCCGACGAGGTCGAGGTCACCGCCGTGGACGCGCTCGGCCGGGAGCTGCGCGCCCTCGGGCGGGTGACCGCGTCCCTGGCCAGCCAGTCGACCCCCGGGATGTTCGCCTGGATGAGCATCGCCCGCTGGGACGTCGACGGCCGGGACGGCATGGGCGAGGACCACGACGTGTTCTCGCCCGACCTCCTCGCCGCCGGGGACCGCGGGGACCCGTGACCGCGATCCCCGAGTCGCCGGCCGACATCACCGCGGCGTGGTGCAACGAGGTGCTGGACCTGGGCCGGGTTGCCGACGTGCGGGTCGAGGACCTCGGGGCCGGCCTGGGCCTGCTCGGCGAGGTGGTCCGCCTCCACCTCGCCTACGACGGGCCCCCCGGCCCGCGGACCCTCATCGTGAAGCTGCAGTCCCCCGCCGCGGAGAACCGCTTCCTCGGCCAGGTCATGGGGTTCTACGACCGCGAGGTGAGCTTCTACCGCGAGGTGGCCGCGTCGGTCGGGGTGCGCGTCCCGGCCTGTCACCACGCGGCGATCGACCCCCAGGGCGCTCCGTTCGTGCTCGTCCTGGAGGAGATCACCGGGGCCCGCACCCTCGACCAGGTCGTCGGGGCCACCCGCGCCGACTCCGAGGCGGTGATCGACGTCGCCGTCGAGCTCCACGCCCGGTACTGGGACAGCGACGAGGTCCGCGCCCTTCGCTGGCTCCCGGCGATCAACGACCCGCTGTTCCTCGCCGCGAGCGACCTGGCGCAGCAGAAGCTCCCGGCCTACCTCGAGCACTGGAAGGGGAAGGTCCCCGACGCCACGCTCGACTTCGTGGTCGCGCTGACCCCGCACTACCCGGCGCTCCTCCAGTGGTGGGTCGACCAGGGGCAGCTCACGTTCGCCCACATGGACTTCCGGGCCGACAACTTCCTCTTCGGCGGGTCGGCCGGGGACGGCGTCGTCACCCTGCTCGACTGGCAGCTGAGCCTGCGGGGCGCCGGCGTGTGGGACGTCGCCAACTTCCTCGCCGCGTCGATCACCACCGAGGACCGGCGGAGCTGGGAGGAGGACCTCGTCGACCGCTACCACGCCGGCCTGCAGGCGGCGGGCGTCGTCGGCTACGGGCGTGACCGCTGCTGGCGCGACTACCGGTACGCCATCGCCCAGCAGGCCTGGTCCACCTGCCCGATGGGCGACGTGCACCCCGGCAACGAGCGCGGCCAGCTCCTCCTCGACACCGTCACCCCCCGGTACCTCCGCGCCGCCGACGACCTGGACGTGTACGAGGTCCTCGACCTGTTCGGTCAGCCGCGCCGCTCGCCGTAGTCGCCGAAGGGGCGATCGCGCTCGCGGACGGCCTCCCGCCAGCCGATCTCCTGGGCGCGGGCGACGAAGTCGAGGCCTTCCTGCGTGTGGCGGGCGACGCCGTCGAAGACGAACCCGAGCAGCCGGCTCGTGTCCGGCTGGTACTGGTGCCGGGCGACGTCGTTCAGCATCCACTTCATCATCTGGAGCTGGTTCAGCGGCAGCAGCGCCATGCGCTGCGCCAGGGCGGAGGCGTGCGACTGGAGCTCGTCGTCCGGCACGCACTCGAGGATCATCCCGGTGGCCGCCGCCTCCGTCGCGGTGAGCTCGTCACCGGTGAAGAGGTAGCGCTTGGCCCGCTCGAGGCCGAGGCGGGCCACCCAGACCCACGGCGCCTCGGGCACGCCCCACACCCGGGCCGGCGGATAGCCGAAGCGGGCGGACTCCCCCGCGACGATGAGGTCGGCGTTGAGGATCATGTCCGTACCGCCGGCGATGCACCACCCCTGCACCGCGGCGATCGTCGGCTTCGAGATCGTGTGCAGCTTGGCGAACGTGTTGCCGAAGGTCCCGATCATCTGGACGTCGGCCACCGTGTCCCACACCCGCTCCGGCCGCTGTTCGGCGGTCGCCTGCGACACCGTGGACCAGTCCAGCCCGAAGCCGGCGCAGAAGGCCCGCCCCTCGGCCCGGACGAGCACGACCTTCACGGCGCGGTCGCGCTCCGCGGCGGTGAGCGCGGCGTCGAGCTCGTCGCGGAGGCCGACGGTGATCGTGTTGAGCTCGTCCGGCCGGCAGAGCACCAGGTGGCGCACGGCGCCGTCGTCGTCGATGCGGATCGCGTCAGTCACGGCGCTGATCGTCGCACGATCCGCGCGTCCGGGTGTGGGGCGCCCTCGGGCGCCTCAGCCCACGGCGCTGCGGGCCGCCATGATCCGGCCCACGTTCTCGTCGCTGAAGAACTCCGGGATGGGCATCGTCCCGGCCTGCACGCTGACGAAGTCGTCCATGGCCTGCTGATCGGTCGAGACCGCGGCGAGCAGCTGCTCCATCTCGGGCGGCGGCGGCTGATCGACCTGGGCCAGGTCGAAGGTCATCTCGTACATCGCCATGACGTGCTCGTCCCGCGCTCGCTGGTACCCGGCCATCGCGTCCTCGTAGGGACTCGTCCCGGTCAACGCGTCGTGGAGGGCCGAGCTCACGCGCTCCGCATCGAGGAACGCGTCGGTGATGCCCTGCGCGGTGATCGGGTGGAGGTGGTAGCCGGCGTCGCCCACGAGTGCCCAGCCGGGGCCGTAGGGCTTGCGGAAGTACCCGGCCAGGCCACTGGCCGCGTGGAACCGCTCCTCGCGCGTGCCGGCCCGCAGGCGCTCGCCCAACGCGGGGGCGAGGTCGGCGGTCCGCTGGAACGTGCCCTCGACGTCGCGGCGAGCAGCGTCGAACGCATCCTGGCCGAACCCGACGATCACCAGGGTGAGGTCGTCGTGGGTCGGGAACGCCGCCATGCCGCACGCCTCCCTCGCGTAGACCTCGAACCCGGAGCTGCCGACGCCGCTCCAGTACGAGTAGAAGGCGGGCCCGACGGCCGGCTTCTCGTTGTACTGCTCAGGCTGCACCGCCTTGGCCACCGAGGAGCTCCGGCCGTCGGCGCCGACGACGACCGCCGCCCGCTCGGTGACGGTGCTGCCGCCGGCGTCCTTGCCACGGATGCCGACCACCACCCCGTCCTCGATGAGCACCTCGTCGATCGCGAAGCCCTCGCGGACCTCCACGCCGGCGTCGGACGCCGCGTGGACGAGCATCGCGTCCAGGACCGTCCGGCGCGGGCAGTACGCCTCGGCCGTGCCCTCGCTGGGGCGAGGGGACCCGGCGATCGTGAAGGGCCCGAAGTCGAAGCTGTAGGTCCGGGCGGGAGGGCAGCCCGAGGCGGCCAGCGCGTCGCGGAGACCCCACCGCTCCAGCGCGGCGACGCCGGGCGGATGGATGAAGTGGGTGGACACCGTGTCGCTCGGGAACGTGGCTCGGTCGACCAACAGCACCCGGTGGCCCTTCCGGGCGAGCAACATCGCCGTCGGTGCGCCCGCGCAGCGCCCGCCGACCACGATCGCGTCGTACGGCTTCGTCATCGGTCCCCTCCTCGGCCTCTGTCGAGCTTCCGGGGACCGGTCCACGGCCCCGCCGACCGCGTTACAGGAACCTGGGCCGGGCGGACCGGGTCTCAGTAGGCGAGGGCGAGGGGCTCGAGGCCGAGGAGGACCCGGCCCGAGCTCGTGTACGTCTTCGTCTGCGTGAGGATGTGCTGGGCGAGCGTGGTCGTGTCGCGGAGGTGCCGGTCCAGGACCGACGACCGGTAGACGCCGGTGGTGCCGAGGGCCTCGTAGAGGAGCCCGACCGCCGCCTTGCTGCTGTGGGCCGCGTGCGTGAGCGCGAGGCGGTACTCGGTCCAGAGCTCGGAGGGCAGCTCGTCACCGCGGACGAGCACGTCCCACATGCGCCCCGCCGTGTCGTAGACGTAGGCCCGGGCGCTGCCGACGAGCGCCTGCGCCCGTCCGATGGAGGCTTGGACGACCGAGTCCTCCCGCGCCAGCGCGAACGTGGGCATGGTCACCTTCGTCTGCGCGACGTCCTCGGCCTCGGCCAGTGCCGCCCGGGCGATGCCCAACGGGACCCCGGCCATGTTCACGAAGAACATCCAGCGCCACCGGTACAGCGGCGACGGGTCGACGGGAGCACCGGTGAGGAGCGAGAACGTCCGCTCCTGCGGAACGAACACGCCGTCCACGCTCACGTCGCCGCTCGCCGTGCCGCACAGCCCGGTGGTGTGCCACGTGTCGTGCACCTCGACCTCCGCGACGGGGACGGCACACATCGCCGTGCGGGGCAGCCCCTGCGATCCGGGCTGCATCTCACCGTCCTCGATGTGGATGGCGTGGAAGAAGAACCACTCCGCGTGCGTCGACCCGCTCGCGAACGACCACCGCCCCGTGACGCGGTACCCACCCGGTTCCACGACGGCCTGGCCCGAGGGGTTCGCGATCACCGACGTCGGCATGTCGAGCGACGAGTACATGCCCTTCGCGACGACCGGGTCGAGGAACGCGCTCCCGTAGCCGCCGTCGCTGTTGATCATGGCGCACCAGCCCGCCGACCCGTCCGCGCTGGCCACCTCCTCGATGACCTCCAGCTGCTCGAGCGGGGACAGCTCGGGGCCGCCGAGCGCCCCGCTCATGGCCATCCGGAACACCCCCGCATCGCGGAGGGCTGCGACCACCGCGGGGCTGAGCCGCCGCTCCTGCTCGCAGCTCGCCGCCTCGGCGCGGATCAGCCCCGCGGCATCGCGCACGCGGTCGAGGATCGTCGCCCCTGCCATCGTCGGGTCAACGTACCAGCGGCCACCGTCCGTGTCGCGGCGTTCGCGCCGATTCGTCGGTCGGCGGTGGCTGGACCTGACCTCACCGGGGAAGGGTCGCTCCACTCCATCCCATCGAGACCCCGGAGGTCACCATGGAGCTGTTGCTCTTCCTGGTCGTCGTCTTCATCGTGTTCATGGTCGCCGGCTGGGGCTGGCGCAGGGGGCGCAGCGGGGTCTGAACCGTTCGACCCGCTTCCTCCGCTGTCGGCCTGGCGGCACCTCGACGCGCGGGAGGGCTACGAGGTCCTCGCTGTTCGGGCGACCCCAGCCGGGGTCGTCTTCGAGGGGCACACCACCGCGGTGGAGGACGGCGCCGCGTTCGCGGTGGGCTACCGGATCGAGGTCGACGACGAGTGGCGGACGCGACGCGCGGAGCGCCGGGCCTGGTGGCCCGGCGGTGCAGGGCAGGCGCTGATCGAGGGCGACGGCGGTGCCTCGTCCGTCGACGGTGTGGATCGGCCCGATCTCGCCGGGTGCCTCGACGTCGGTCTGGAGTCCTCGGCCTGCACGAACGCCTTCCCGCTGCGCCGCGCTGGTGCTGCCGTCGGGACCGCGTGGTCGAGCCCGGCTGTCGGTTCGGCGCCGCCTTCGATCTCGTCTACGACCGCAGCGGGCTCGTGCTCACCTACCCCGGTCTCGCCGTGCGGGCCGACGGCGAGACCACGGATCGAGCGCTACCTGACAGCATGTGACAGTGATGGGGCGCGATCGTCCTGAAGGTCCCGACCGCCGTCCACCCGTCCAGGAGGTCCAGATGGCTGCTGTCCGTCCGATCCCGGAGGGCTACCCCCGGGTCATCCCCTACCTCGCCGTCGACGGCGCCGCCGCCGCCATCGACTTCTACACGTCCGTGCTCGACGCCAAGGAGCGCATGCGGATGCCGGGCCCGGCCGACAAGATCGGCCACGCCGAGCTCGAGATCGGCGACTCGATCGTCATGCTGGCCGACGAGTTCCCCGAGGTGGGCAACCGGGGACCGAGGTCGATCGGTGGGTCACCGGTCTCGATCATGGTGTACGTCGAGGACGTCGACGCCACCTTCGCCAAGGCGCTGGCCGCCGGCGCGACCGAGACCCAGCCCCTCGAGGACAAGTTCTACGGTGACCGGAGCGGGGCGTTCGAGGACCCGTGGGGGCACGCCTGGCACATCGCGACGCACGTCGAGGACGTCACGCCCGAGGAGATGGAACGGCGCATGGCGGAGCAGAGCCCCGGCTGACCCGCACTGGCTGGCCCGAGCGGCTCTGCCTCAGGCCGGCTCGATGTTCTGGTTCCCCCGGAACACGTTCGTGGGGTCCCACTCGCCCTTGATGGCGGCGAGCCGGGCGTACTTCGCCTCGCCGTAGGCGGCCCGCACGCGATCCTCGCCCTCGTCGCCGATGAAGTTGAGGTACACGCCACCGGTCGCGTAGTGGGCGATGTCACGGCGGAACGATCTCGCCCACTCGATGTTCTCGGCGTCGGCGGCCGCGCTCTCCCACACCGCGAACGGGTGGGTGATCCAGGTGGTCCCGCGCTTCGTCATCGGCGTCGCGTCCTCGCCGACGCGGGCGACGGCACCGCCCCACGGGATCATCAGCTGCTGCGTCAACGGCGACGGCCTGGAGAAGCCGTACTTCACGAACACGTCGAGCGCGTCGTCGGGGAAGCTGTCGTGGTAGTCGGCCGACCAGTAGTTCCGGTTGCCGGGCGGGTCGTCGATCATGCACTGGAAGTCGGCGTACGGCATAGGACCGACGAGGTCGACCTCGGGCCCGAGGTCCTTGAACGGCTGCATCGCCTCGGCGCCATCCTCGACGGCACCGACCCAGAGGCCGGCGATGCCGAGCACCGTCGTGCCCTGCAGGTGGGCCGGGACGAACTCCTCCGGCGGGCCGGTCAGGAACACCAGGCCCGTGCCCAGCTCGTCCGGCGCGTCGGCGGCGAGGTCGCGGTAGCGCCGCGCGACCTCGGCGGCAGCGTCGCCGGGCCAGAGCATCAGGCCGGCGGTCACCAGCGGGCCCAGCTCGTGCAGCGCGAACACGAACGAGGTGGCGACACCGAAGTTGCCGCCGCCGCCGTGCAGCGCCCAGAACAGCTCGGGGTTCTCGTCCTCGCTCGCCGTGACCTCACGCCCGTCGGCTGTCACGAGATCGACCGACACGAGGTTGTCGCAGCTGAGGCCCCACGCCCGCTCCGTCCAGCCGGACCCGCCCCCGAGGGTCAGGCCGGCGACACCGGTCGTCGACACCCGCCCCCCCGTCGTGGCGAGGCCGTGCTCCTGCGTCGCCCGGTCCAGCTCGCCCCACGTGACGCCCGCGCCCACGCGCACCTGCCGGGCGGCCGCGTCGACCTCGATGGCCTTCATCGGGCGCACGTCGATGACCAGGCCCCCGTCGTTCAGGCAGACCCCCGCGACCGAGTGCCCGCCGGCCCGCACGGCGACGTCGTGCCCCTCGCTGCTGGCGAGCTGCAACGCCTCGCGGACGTCAGCGGGCGTCGCGCACGGCGCGATGACCGCCGGCCGCTTGTCGATCATCGAGTTGAAGACGGTGCGCGCCTCGTCGTAGCGCGCATCGTCGGGCCTGATCAGATCCATCCGCTGTCCCCCCAACTCTCGTCGTCGCAACCGATCCACAGTCTGCTCCGGATCCGCTCGCGTTACCCAGGGAGCTCGCGGCTGCCGCCTGGTACCCGGGCTCCGAGCTCTCCCTCTCCGCCCTCGACGCCGTCGACGTACCGCCGGGTGACGGTGGCCTCTGAGTCGCTCGGTCGCAGCTGCCAACGACCGTTCTCCGGTCCTCCCAGCAGCGCAGCGAAGCACGCGCCCGAGGCGAACCGGGGAAGGCAGAGCCAGTCGACCGACCCGTCGCGCGACACGAGTGCCGCTGTCCGCGTGTCGCCGATCAGTCTCGATCCTCACGGCATTGGCTGAAGCGTCGGCTGGGCCGGCATCTGCGCACCTCCCCCCGTGGTCGTTACCGACTTGTGACCGTGGCGATCGACCTCACCGCATGACGGCTCAGTAGGTTCCGCCTGCATGGCGGGACTTGCGCTGCGGCTCGAGCCGGTGACGGTGACCACGACCGTGGTCCACGTCGCTGGCGAGCTCGACGGGGCGACGATCGCCCAGCTCACCGATTGCGTGAGCTCGGTCGAGCCTGGTTCGACGACCGTGATCCTGGACCTGCTCGGCCTGACCTTCATGGACTCGATGGGCATCGGGGCGCTCGTCGGCCTCCACAAGGACCTCGACGCAGCGGCCCGGCTGCTACAGCTGCGCAACGTCAACGGGCACCCACTTCGAGTGTTCGAGATGACCGAGCTCGACCGCGTCCTGCACCTGATCTGATCGGGCCCGGCTCTCACGCCGGGCGAGCTGGCGAACGTCGTTGCACAGCCGCGCGCTCCTAGTCGGGTCCGGTCAGGAAGCCACAACAGTGGTGGGCCACGGCGATGGGCGCCTGCGACGCGAGATCGTGCGCGGCGCCGCCGATCTCCACCAGCGGCTGGGGGTGGAGAAGGCGATCGATCATCTGATCGGCGGTGGCGCGCGGGAGCACCTCGCTCGCGTGACCTCGGATGACCAGCGTCGGAGCCACGAGGTCGTCGATCGCCCCCCAGAGCAGGGGACCCTCGATCCCCGAGCCCACGCGCCCCGCGAGGCCCAGCGCATCGAACGTCCAGATGAGCCGGCCGTCCCCGTCGCTGACGAGGGACCGTCGGAGGAACTCGAAGATGTTCTCGCGCTTCGAGCGCGGATCCGCTTCGAGCCACCTGTCGACTGCCTCGTCCACCGAAGCGAACGACTCCCACGCTCGATGCCGGAGCAGCTCGAGGAACCGCTCCGCAATCGGACCCTCCTCGAAGGCGTCAGGTGCACTCTCGACGAGGACCAGTCGACGCACGAGGTCTGGCCGTCGCGCCGCCAGCAGCATGCCGGCCGATCCCCCGATCGAGGAGGCGACGATGTCGACGTCCCGGAGATCGAGGTGCTCGAGGAGGGCAGTGGCCTCCCCGGCGAGCGCTTCAGCGGTGTAGTCCGCAGACCACTCGCTGAAGCCGTGGCCGCGGAGGTCCGGAACGACGACATCGTGCGTCGTGGCCAGCTGCCGCACGAGCGTGTCCCACTGCCACGCGTGGGCCATGAGGCCGTGCAGCACGAGCGCCGCAGGCCGGCTTGGTCCACCGAGTCTGCGGTAGTGGATGCACAGGTCGCCGAGGTCCACGAGACCGCCCTCCTCGGCGACGCGGGTCCGTCGGGGAACCACGAGATCCGGCACCTCTCCCATGCGCAGCGACCGTACGGAGGCGGTGCCGTGGGCGCCAGGCTCCCATCGGAGCTGTAGCGGAACGGTTGCCGCACGCCTGCGTATGTCACAAGCCCGTAACGCGTCGAGCGAGTCGCTGGAACGTCGGCGATGCTCGGCCCTACGGTGCCGCCCAGCCGCTGGCCGGGTGCCCGCGCGTCGCACCTGCCCGCATGGCCGATGCGCATGCCCGGGCGCCCGGCCAGTGCGCCGGACTCGTCGCCTGCGGGCGGTCACGGCGACACCACGATCGTGCCGTCCATCCCCGGGCGGAGCGTCGAGCTCTCGCCCGTCGGACGTCACGTTGTGGGGTTCGTCCCCGACCCACCTCCACGTCACCGTCGTCCCGGCGTGGACGTCGAGCTGCCCGGGCGGGACCGCTCAGCGCGACGTGGTCGTGACGATCGGTCAGCCGGGAGCGCAGAGTGGCTACGCGTTGACCCTGTCGCCGCCAGCGGAGGGGAGGCGAAGTGTGAAGACTGCCCCAGGTCCGTCGGGCGAGTTGGCTGCTCGGAGCTCCGCGGACATCGCTGCGGCGTGACCAGCAGCGATGGCGAGCCCGAGGCCCGAACCGCCTGCGGCGCGTGAGCGATCGGACTTGGCGAACCGATCGAAGAGCCGATCGGGGTCGGCGCCGATCCCTGGGCCGTGGTCCCGTATGCGGACGGAGATCCGGGCACCTTCCTGCGAGGCGGAGATCTCGACCGGTGGGCTCCCGTGTCGAACCGCGTTCTCGAGGAGGTTCCCGAGCACTCGACTGAGCCGGGCGCGGTCGGCCCGCACCCGCAGTCCGGGGGGGATCGCGATCACGACGTCGTCGGCTCCGTCCGCCGCACGAACGACGGCCTCGACCGACCGTTCCACGTCGAGGGGTTCCAGATCGGTGGGCTCCGCGCCGGCATCCATCCGGGCGAGCTCGAGCAGCTCCAGGACGAGATCTCTGAGCCGGTCGACGTCATCCAGGAGGATCTGCGCCGCTCGGGAGCCGCGCTCGGTGAGACGGTCGACCTCCTCGCGCAGCAACGAGCTGGAGGCGGCCATGCCGGTCAGCGGAGTGCGCAGCTCGTGCGCCACCTCGGCCGTGAGCTGGCGTTCGCGCTCGGCCGCCCTCGTCAGCTGCTCGATCGTCTGCTGCAGCGCGGCCGCCATGTCGTTGAACGACGCAGTCCACGCGCCGAACTCGTCGTCGCCGCCGCCGTCCAGGCGCGTCTCGAGCAAGCCGCTGGCCAGCGATCGGGCGGCGGACGAGGCCGCCCGCACGGGCGCCAGCACGCGCCGTGCGAACCAGCTCCCCACCACGGCACCAGCTCCCGCGGTGATCAGCCACGCCACGCCCAGCACGACGCGCAGGTCGCGGAGGCTCTCGTGGACCGGGTCGGTCGAGAAGAAGAACCAGTAGTCCGTCCCCGATCGTCGTGACGCGAGGACGAAGCGCTCGACGCCGTTGATCTCGGTGTGGCCCTCGGCGATCGCGTCCGATGGCGGATCCTGCAGGTTCGCCGGGATGTCCTCGCCATGGAGGTCGGCGGCTGAGGTGTACTCCCCGGCGCTGGTCCGAGCGATGGTGCTCGCCCCTGTGCGCGACTCGTATGCCGCTTGCAGGCGCTCGAAGCTCGTCTCCGTGAGGTCCTCCGGCGCCAGCGCGAGGGCCAGCTCGGCCTCATCTCGGCTGCGTCCCTCGAAGGTCTGCATGCGATAGGCCGCCGACAGGGTGTAGGTGATGATCCCGAGCACGCCGGCGCCCGTGGCCGCCACCAGGACGAAGGCGGCGGTCAACCTCCGTCGGAACCGCGGATGGCTGCGGGACGGCTGCGCCTCAGGCACGTTCGAACCGGTACCCCACGCCCCGGACGGTCGCGATGAAGGGCGGGCCATCCGTGGGGTCTCCGAGCTTGTCGCGCAGGCGCTTCACGGCCATGTCCACGAGGCGCGAGTCGCCCAGGTAGTCATAGCCCCACACCCGGTCGAGAAGGACCTCCCTCGACCTGACCTCCCCCGCGTGCTGCAGCAGCTCTGTGAGGAGTCGCAGCTCGGTCCGACTGAGGCCCAGCTCCACGCCCTCGCGCTCGGCGCGGAAGGCGCGCTCGTCGACGGACACGCCCCGCGCGCTCAGCGGCTCGTCGGGGCTCGCGCGCCGGAGCACGCTCCGGATCCTCGCCACCAGCACCGATGGGTCGAAGGGCTTCGTGACGTAGTCGTCGGCCCCGTGCTCCAGGCCGGTCACGACATCGCGCGCGTCGGCCCGGGCCGTCAGCAGGATGATCGGGATCTGGCTCTCGGCGCGCAGGCTCTGGCAGATCTCTAGGCCGCTCCGGCCCGGCAGCATGATGTCCAGGAGGACCACGTCGAAGGATCGAGCGCTCGCGAGGTCGACGACGCCTTCGCCGTCGGGTACCGAGACGACGTCGAAGCCGGCGGCCTCCAGCACGAGCGTCGCGCTCTCGCGGACGGAGCGATCGTCCTCTACGAGCAGAACTCGGCGCACGGCGCCTCCGAACTCGTGTGCATGACTACACTCAATGTAGTGCAGCAGATGTCAGAGGGAAAGGCGGTCGATGCGCTCCTGCGAGCGTCCCGGGCGCTCGTGGCCGTCGCCGCCGCGTCGCTCGCCGAGGTGGAGGACGTGACGCTGCCCCAGTACCGGGCGCTCGTGCTGCTCTCGGCCCGGCCCAGGACGACCGTGTCCGAGCTCGCTGCGGCGCTCGGCATCCACTCCACCACCGCCACGCGCCTCACCGATCGCCTGGTCCGCAAACAGCTGGTCGTCCGCTCGGAGGATCCCGAGGACCGCCGGGTCACCACCTTGCGCCTCGCGCCCGGCGGCCGTCGCATCGTGACCGACGTGATGCGCACCCGCTCCGACCAGCTGAGGCGGATCGTGGCCGAGATGCCCCACAGGTCGTTGCCACCCCTCATCGAGGCCCTGGAGTCGTTCAGCCGGGCGGCAGGAGAGCCGGACGAGCTGAACCTCTTCGGTTGGGCTCCGGCGACTGAGACCGGGCGTACCTAACAACCACTGGTCGTCGGCTCGAGACGAAGCGAGGGTGTCATGCCGGTCGCGTCGAGCACCCGGCGAACGAGACGGGAGGGGCGGATGCGCAGGTCGATCCCACGCTGACGCGCCCGACGGTCCTGGTAGACGAGCGTCCCCACACCGGCGCCGTCGCAGAACGTCACCCCTCGTAGATCCACGACCACGACGTCGACCCCTTCGGCGCACGCGACCTCGACGGCCCGACCCAGCGATGCAGCCGTGTTGGCATCGATCTCGCCGATGACCCGAACCCGACCGAGGCGCTTGTCGGTCGACTCGACGCGCACGGAGAAGCGAGAGAGCACCGGCTGATCGTAGAGAGTGGAACGGACGGCGTTCGGGCACGTCGATCCCTTGTTACCGAACCGTTGCCGAGAGCGGGACCCGGGCGACAGCGATCGCGGTCGGCGCGTCCCTGCTGTCGTTGTCGGGGTGCGGCCACGACGACGAGCGCGGTCGGATCACCGACGCCGATCGCTCCGGTCCGGTCGAGCTGCTCGCCAGCGACGGGAGGTCCGTGGAGCTCTGGGCGTTCGTCGACTGCCGGATCGAGGCGGTGCGGAGCGCACTGGGGTCGCGACGGGAGGCGACTCCGTGACCAGCGGTGACGGTCCGGCATTCTCGCCTCGGCACTCGCCACGACGGTCTACGAGGCCGCCGATGCGGGCACGCGGCTCCCATGGTCGCTCAGATGCCAGGCAGTAGGTCGGTGCCGACCCGAACCCCGGACTTCGCTGACTGGGTCGACGAGGTCCCGCGTCACTTCGCCGCGGACGGCGACGTCGTGATGAGCCACATCCTGGCCGTCCTGTCCGGCGTGTTCCCCGACGGAGAGGACTACTTCGTCCGGTCCGTGGCTGCGGTCCGCGATCGGATCGAGGATCCCGAGCTGCGCCGGGACGTCGAGGGCTTCATCGGGCAAGAGGAGATGCACGGCCGAGAACACCGACTGCTCAACGAGCGCCTGGCGGAGCTCGGCTACCCGACCCGGCCGATCGGGGCCTACGTACGCTGGCTGTTCCGCACCCGTGAACGGGTGAGGATGCCGACCCTCCACCTCGGCTTCACCGCCGCGCTCGAGCACTACACAGCGACGCTGGCAGAGACGTTGCTCAGCGAGCCGGACGCACGTGCGGAGATCGGCCACGATGCGGTGCGCTCGCTGCTCCTGTGGCACGCCTTGGAGGAGGCCGAGCACAAGGCCGTGGCCTTCGACGTGTTCCGTGCCGTCGGCGGCACCGAGCGGATGCGGCTCGCCACGATGTGGCTGACGCACATCCTCTTCCTGCTGGAGACCTCGATCTGGACCGCCATCTCCCTTGCCAGGGATCCGGTCGCCCGCCGGCATCCGGGTCGCGTGGCGAAGGGGATCTGGCGTCTACGGCGATCACCGTTCACGCGTCCTGCGGCGGCTCGCCAGCTCCTGCAATACACCAAG
Source organism: Acidimicrobiales bacterium (assembly GCA_035249805.1). Lineage (GTDB taxonomy): Bacteria > Actinomycetota > Acidimicrobiia > Acidimicrobiales > VFJN01 > VFJN01. The sequence goes on from DATFFY010000494.1 coordinate 14,642, forward strand.
CGCGGGTTCCATCCCAACGATCGGGACACCACCGAGCTCATCTCCGCTTGGCGGGCGAAGCTCTTCGGCTCCGAGGGCGAGCTCGTCGACCTGGTGGCCAGCTGAGCGCCATCGGCGCTCCCCTGGAACCCGTGGCTCCGACGGTCCAGGCAACGGTCGAGAAGCATCCCGGACTCGAGATGGGTGATCACTCGACCGCGTCACGAGCTCGTCACACGCGGGTGCATCGCACTGACACCCGGCACAGTTCGGGTACGCGTCGGCGACGACCACCGCGAAATCGGAGGACTCGATGGTGCCGATCATCCCTTGGACCTATCCGACGGACCGCTATTACTACGGATGGTACGGAGAGGCACCACCCCCCTTCGGCACGGACAGCGGCACGGATGGCGCCATCAAGTCGACAGTGGTCGATCGCCTCAGGGAGAACCCGTTGACCGCACCCTTCGACCTGAAGGTCGATGTCAAGCAGTCGGTCGTCGTGCTCGGAGGCATCGTGGGCTCTTCGCTGGCCAAGCGCGCCGCTGGGGACGATGCCTGGGACACCCCCGGTGTGAACGACGTCTCCAACCAGCTCGAGGTCGTCCCCGACCAGTTCGGTTGAGCCCGTCGCCGCGGACGCCGCCGCCTCATCGATCTGTGGTGAGTGAGCGCAGCAAGTAACGATCTCGCGACAAGCGCTCCATGACGTTGACCGCTTCCGAGGCGCGACCTGAGATTGCAGCATGACCTCCGATCGGAACGGCTCGGCCGAACGCGGGCGGCGCCCGCTCGTGGATCACCGTCCTGGCGAACCTGCAACGATGAACCTTCACGACTCGGAGGCGGTGCTCCCGCGTCGCGCCGCCGATCGGGCCGATCGGTCGGCTGCGGCCGCCCAGCGTCACCCGAGCAGCGCGAGATGCCGCCGGTGAGGGCCGTCGTCCAGGCGAGGTACGGCAACCCATCGGACGTCCTCGGGGTACAGCAGGTCGAAGCGCCCGCCCTGGCTGCCGATGGCGTCTTGGTCCGGGTCGATGCGTCCTCTGTGACCGGCGACGACTGGCAGCTCACGCGCGGCGTCCCGCTCATGGCGCGCTCGATCACGGGGCTTCGGCGGCCCAAGGCGCGCATCCCGGGACGGGACGTTGCTGGCGTCGTGATCGCCACTGGCTCGCGGGTGACCTCGCTGAGGCCCGGCGACCGGGTGTTCGGCTGGTGCCACGGGGCACTCGCGGAGGTGGCCGCCGCCACCGAGAGCTCGCTCGTCGAGGCCCCGGCCCAGGTGAACACCATCGACCTTGCGACGGTGCCGACCAGTGCGGTCACCGCGCTCCAGGCGCTGCGGTCCGGAAGGAGCGGTCCCGGCAAGCGGGTCCTGATCGTGGGTGCTTCCGGCGCCATCGGCACGTTCGCGGTGCAGATCGCTGCTGCGAGCGGCGCGTATGTGACGGCCGTGTGCGGGGATCAGTCAGCCGAGCTCGTCCTGTCACTCGGCGCGCAGCGCGCGATGACGGATCGTGCGGGGGATGTTGCGGCCGCCGGTGAGCGCCACGACACCATCATCGACTTGGTTGGCTCGGTGCCGCTGCGCACTTGGGGCCGAGCCACGGTCCGGGGGGGCACCGTGGTGGTCGTGTCCAGCTCCGGTGGGCGCTGGTTGAACGGAGCCCAGCGCTTCCTTGCCGCAGCGCTGCGAACGCCGTTCTCGCGGCGCCGGTACCGCCCGCTGTTCCTCAGCGAACGCCTGGACGACCTCATCACCGTCGCAGAGATGCTGGAGGCGAGAGCGATCACCCCGGTGGTGTCGCACACGTACCCGCTGGAGGGGATCGCGGCCGCCGTCGAGCACTTTCTGCCCGGGCGCGGCCGAGGCGTGGTGGCCATCAGGGTCACCGGGCGGTCGGGACTCGGTTCCGAGCCGTCACCCGGTCGCCCGGCACGGGCGCTTCGTCCGCGGAGCCGACCGGATGCGATGGGTGGCACCAGCGATGCACGCTTCGGTCCCGTCCGGGACAGCGGACGGACATGACCGAGCGCCGGGTTCGGCGCCTTGGGCAACGGAACGGGACGTTCTTCAGCTACTCGCTCGCTACGGATGGCCGAGACCCCACGACGGGGCTACCTCTCGTGAGCCGTGTCGTGCCGCTGAGGGCCATGGCGATGCGGAGCTCCTCGTCGAGGATCTCGATGGCGCGCTCCACTCCGGCGTCACCGGCCGCGGCCAAGCCATACAGATAGGCCCGGCCGACCAGGACCGCGCTCGCACCCAGCGACACGGCAGCGAGGACGTCGGAACCGCGGCGTACGCCCGAGTCGAACAACACCTCGGCGCGGTCGCCCACGGCGTCCACCACCGCAGGCAGGGCATCGATGGCCGCGGGCACGTGGTCGAGCTGGCGGCCGCCGTGGTTGGACACGACGATCGCCTCCACCCCGAGGTCGACGGCTCGGCGAGCGTCGTCCGCCGACAACAGCCCCTTCAGGACGAGTGGTCCGCGCCACGAATGGCGGATCCAGTCCAGGTCATCCCAGGTGAGCGACCCGTCGAAGAGCCGCCCGAGCTCTTGCATGCTCCCGCGCGAGTCGCCGCCCACGTCGAGGTTGGGGAAGGCCAGCCGCTCGCCGCTGAGGAAGTGCCATGCCCACGCCGGGTGGCGAGCCCCTTCGACGATCGAACGCGCCGTCAACCTCGGGGTCGGAAGCGTCACCCCCGCTCGCATCTCCCGTTCGCGCTTCGACCGAACGCTGCAGTCGACGGTGACGACGAGCGCCTCGTACCCAGCCTGCTGTGCCCGTTGGATGAGGTTCCGGCTGATCCCACGGTCTCCCCACACGTACAGCTGGAACCAGAGCGGGCTCGTGGCCGCTCGCGCGATGTCCTCGAGAGAGACGCTCGACAGCGTCGAGACCACATAGGGAACCCCGGCTGTTGCAGCTGCTCGGGCGACCGCGAGCTCCCCGTCGTGGTGGAACAGTCGGGGGCCTCCGACCGGCGCCAGGATGATGGGAGACGGGAGCCTCGCGCCGAAGAGCGTGATCGCGAGATCGACCTCGCGGACGTCGCGAAGGACGTTCGGGGTGACCTCGATGGCCTCGAGGGCCGACCGATTGCGGCGCAGCGTGCACTCGTCCTCCCCGCCGCCCTCGAGGTAGTCGTACGCGGCGGCGGGCAAGCGTCGACGCGCTCGCCTCGCCAGGTCGTCGATGCTGTAGCACCGCGACAGCGCGTCGCTCCGGTGGAAGCGCTCGCCGGGGCTGCCAAGGAGCTCGGCGATCTCCCTGAGCTTCATGGCCGCGGGCCGAGGCCGATGGCGTCGCCCGAGCCGGCCACCGCCGCGGGCCGGTCCATCAACTCGGGTCAGCGAGTCGCCGAGCGGTGCGGGCGGCGATCGCCTGGATCGTGAGGCTGGGATTGACCGCCCCGACCGTTGGCAGGACCGATCCGTCGCAGATCCAGAGGTTGCGGATGTCGTGGCTGCGGCAGTCGGCATCCACCACGGAGGTAGCGGGGTCGTCGCCCATGCGGCACGTGCCGAGGACGTGGTGCGTCCCTTGGCTGACGATCACGCGTTCCGCTCCGGCTGCCTCCATGATGTTGACGCCGTCGTCGGTCATCGCGCTGATCAGCCCCTTGTCGTTCTCTCCGTACGAGAAGGTGACCCTGGCGACGGGCACACCATGGTCGTCGGCCTCGTCAGCCAGCGTCACCCGGTTGTCGGGGTCGGGGAGCACCTCACCGAGGCCGGCGAGGAGCCCCCAGTGGGCGTACTCGTCCAGGACCTCCATCAGGTCGTGCCCCCACAGGTCGGGATCGGCCTGCGCCATGGACTGGGCGAAGTTGATCGGGAACTGCGCGTACGTGTTGTAGATCCATCCCCGGGCGAAGCCTCGGGCTTCGGGATCGGACGGGTAGGGGTCCCGGGTGAAGACTCCGACCGGCGGAGTCACGAAGCTGTCGAGCGGCCGTCCGAAGTGGCCGTAGACCACCGGGCCCGAGTGGACCATGAGGTTGCGACCGACCTGGTCGGAGCTGTTGGCGAGGTTGCCCGAGTTGAGCAGCAGCCTGGGGGTCTCGATCGCGTAGCCGCAGACGACGACGCGTTCGGCGGCCTGGAAGTGCTCCGTGCCGTCGTGCAGGTAGGTGACGCCGGTCGCCCGGGCGCCGTCGGTCTCGATCCGGGTGGCGAAGCACTCGGCACGGATCTCTGCGCCGGCGATGACCGCCTTCGGGAGGTAGTTGACGTTGACCGACCCCTTGGCGTCGCTCTTGCAACCGTCCATGCAGAACCCGTAGTACATGCACGCGCTCCGGCCCTCGACCGGACCGGTGGCGATGGCGTGGGGTGTCATCTCGACGCGGTAGCCCACCTTGTCGAACCCGACGGCGAGGACATCGTCCTTCGCCGACCACGGCAGCTCGCCATGGGGGTACGGCGCGCCGGAGGTCCATGCGGAGGAACGTGGGCCCGAGACGGGGAGCGCTCGCTCGACCTCCGCGTAGTAGGGCGAGAGGTCGTCGTAGCCGATGGGCCAATCCACCCCGACCCCATCCCGAGTCGCAACCTCGAAGTCGCTCCGATCCAGTCGGAGTGCCGCGGCGGTGTAGTGCACCGTGGTGCCGCCGACCGCCCTGCCGGTGTTCACCCGACCCATCTTCAGCGGGTCGTTGCCATCGGTGATCCGGGTGTCGTCCCAGTCGAGGGTCCCGAGCATCGAGAGCTCGTCGTTGACGAAGTCCTGCTGTGTGTGGAGCCAGCGACCGGCCTCCAGGACGACGACGCTCATGCCTGCCTCGGCCAGCTCCTTGGCCAGGACAGCGCCGGCCGCACCGGAGCCGATGATGCAGGCGTCGACGCTGCCCTGGTGGGATCGCATGATCCGGCGCAGGTCCTGTGGCTGGTGCGGGATCGTCACAGGGACTCCCATCCCCGCTTGCGCTGGTGACGGGCGGAGACCTCGTCGAGCCCGATCCAGGCGTAGCCCTCGGGGTACGCGGGTCCCCCGAACCCGATGCGCTCCCACACGTCCGGATGGGCCATGTAGCCCGTGAGCGCCTTCGCCAGCAACCGATCGATGAACTCCTTGGCGTGGGTCTCGAGCTCCTGGTCGGCCTGGCCACGGCGCATCCGGGTGATCAGCTCGCGCTGCGACGCATCGTCCAAGCTGAGGAAGCCGGCCCGCTCGAGGGCGCCGAGGCCGGCGCGGAACAGCTCAGGCTCAGCCGGCGTTCCAGCTCGCCGGTCGCCACGACCCAGCGGTCTGCCGGTGTTGGCTTCGATGAACGCCACGAGGTCGACGGTCGGTGGGACGCCCGGGAGGAGCTGGTCGAGGAGGGCGCCGAGGGTCTCCCGGACCTCGGCGAGGCCGTCGTCCGAGGCCTCGGACCGATAGCCGTCACGCCGGCGCTGCGCGACGACGTCCTGCTCGTTGGTGCCGATGCGGTCGAGTGGCTTCACCAGGCCTCCCACGCGACGGCGAGGGCGCCCGTGAGCCCGAGCGCGCCGAAGGCCAGCGGCAGGAGCGGGGGCGGTCCCGCGGTGAGGTTCCGGAGCGTGAACCCACCCACGCGTGCCGCCACGCCGCGCAGGTGCAGCACCGTACCGAACAGCCCCTCGGCGAAGGCGAGGGCGAACACGGCCAGGACCACCCAGCCGAAGGCGCCGGATCGCGTGATCGCCCCGGCCACGCCGGCGGCGGCGATGACCGGCGCCATCACGACGGGCCCGTACATCGACCTCGCGCGGAATGCTGCTCGGAGGTGGAAGAGGTACACCTGCCCACCGACCACGAGGAACGCCAGCGCCACCAGGAACAGGTAGGCCCGCGCGTAGGGCCAACCATCCCATGCGTCCATGTCAGTCCCCCCTCATCTGCGCCACCTTGTCCCGGAACAACGTCGAGGCGATCGCAGCCCGACGAGGCTGCCCGTGGAGGAACGACTCCGCGAAGCCCTTCGCCTGCGCCCAGGTGACCTTCGCCGGCATCGGCGGCTCGTCGGGGTTCACGACGACGTCCACGACGGCCGGGCCGGGGTGCGCGAACGCGGAGGCGATGGCCGCCTCGACGTCTCCAGGGTGCTCGACCCGCACGCCGAGGCAACCGGCCGCCTCCGCCCACGGGGCGAAGTTGGCGGGACCCTGGAAGCGCACGCCGAACTCCGGGTACCCGAGGGCCATCTGCTCCCAGAGGATCTGGCCGAGCGCCCCGTTGTTGGAGATGACGACCTTGACGGGCAGGTCGTGGCGAACGGCGGTGAGCAGCTCGGCCATGAGCATCGCGAAGCCGCCATCGCCCACGAACGCGATGCACTGGCGGCCGGGGTGCGCCCACTGGGCCGCGAGCGCGTAGGGCAGGCCCGGGGCCATGGTGGCGAGGTTGCCGGACAGGTAGAACCGCCGGTCACCCCGGATGTCGAAGTGGCGGGCCGCCCAGGTGGCGATGGTGCCCGAGTCCGAGCAGAGGATCGCGTCGTCCGTCGCGAGCCGGTCGACCACCCGCATGAGGTACTGGGGCTGGATCGGATCCCGGTTCGGGTCCTCCAAGGCGGCCAGGTCGCTTCGCCAGTCCGCCATCGACGCTTGCGCGCGCTCCAGGAACCCGCGGTCGTCCTTGCGGCGCAGCAACGGCAGCAAGGCGCGGAGCGTCTCGGCGGCATCGCCGACGAGTGGTACCTCGGTGGGGATCCGGGCCCCGGCCCGGGTGGGATCGACCTCGATCTGCACGACTCGCGCCTTCTCCGGCAGGAACGCCGTGTAGGGGAAGTGCGTGCCGACCATCAACAGGGCGTCACAGTCGTCCATGGCGTCCTCGGAGGGCCGGGTCCCGAGCAGTCCCAGCCCTCCGGTGGCGAGCGGATGCGCGTCGGGGACCACGGCCTTGCCCAGGAGTGACTTGACGATCGGCGCCCCCAACGTCTCGGCCACGGAGATCACCTCGGTGCCGGCTTCGAGGGCCCCCGCCCCGACCAGCAGCACGACCCGCTCACCGGCGTTCAGCACCTCGGCCGCTCGTCGGAGGTCGATCTCGTCCGGGACCTGGGGTGACCGCAGGCAGATCGGCGCTGTCTCCGGCGGCCGGCCGGTCCCCAACCCTCCCTCGAAGGGGTTCAGCCCGGGATCTGCTTCCTGGATGTCCACCGGGAAGGTGAGATGAGCGACGGTGCGGCGCGTCAGTGCGGTGCGCACGGCGTTGTCGACGAGCGCCGGGATCGAGACAGGCACGTGCACCATGGCGTTGTACGCGGCAACGTCCTCGAACACGCGATCGAGGTGCACCTCCTGCTGGAACCCCGTGCCGAGCAGCGAGGTGCTCTGCATCCCGGTGATGGCCAAGACCGGAGCGTGGTCGAGCTTCGCGTCATAGAGGCCGTTCAGCAGGTGGAGCCCACCTGGGCCGGAGGTCGCGAGGCACACGCCGAGTCGGCCGGAGGACTTGGCGTAGCCGGTCGCCATGAAGGCGGCCGCCTCCTCGTGCTGCACGAGCACGAAGCGAATGCGGTCCTGATGGCGGCGGAACCCCTCCATGAGCCCGTTGATGCCATCGCCCGGAAGACCGAACACGGTGTCGACACCCCAGTCGATCAGCCGCTCGACGAGAAGCTCCGAAGCGATCTTCTTCACGTGCGACTCCGTTCGTCCGGGCCCTCGATTGACGGTATGCCCTCGAATCTGTAACGTCAAACTTGCCTGTGTTTAGAGCAGGCAGGAACGGACATGACCGAACAGACGCCGAGCAGCGACGAAGGTGGCGAGGCCCCCTGCTTCGCACCCCTCTTCGAGGAACCTGATGCTCCGAGCGAACGACAGCTCGCGCAGCTCGTGCACGAGCTCGCCGATGCGGTGGTGATCGCGGACGCCGACGGCGCGATCACGTTCTGGAACGAGTCCGCGGCTCGCATCTTCGGTTGGTCACCGGCGGAGGCGATCGGCAGATCTCTCGACCTCATCATCCCCGAGAGGCTTCGGGACCGGCACTGGGCCGGGTACCGCGGCGTCATGGCGAGCGGCGAGACCCGTTACGGCGTGACGCTGCTCGAGGTCCCCGCATTGCACAAGGACGGCAGGCAGCTGTCGGTCGCGTTCACCGTCACCTTGCTCCGTCGACCCGGTGAGCGGCCGCACGGGATCGCCGCAGTGCTTCGCGATGACACCGTCCGTTGGACGGAGCGACGTCAGCTCACCGACCGCATCGCGGAGCTCGAGCGCTGACCGGGCCTACGCCCCGCAGAACTTGACGCAGCACTGCCCGGCTTCGGGCTCGAGCCTCGGCACCAGCACGCGGTCCCCCAGGTCGAGCGCGCTGCGCACGCCTCGCATCAGGTGGAGGTTCATGCCGCACACCAGGTCGGTGTACTGCTCCGCCAGGGAGTGGAAGGGGCAGTTGGCCAGGACGATGTCGCCGTCGACGAGTCGGGGCTCGAAGCTGTGGTCGCGGAGCACCTCGAGGAGGGCATCACGCTTCCTGGCCTTCGATGCTCGGCCTCCAGCGCGGGCGACCGCCTCGGACCCCAGGGTCTCGCCGAAGCGCTTGGCCGCCCGCTCGAGCTCCTGCCGAACCGAGCGGCCGGACCCCTCCGACGCCGCGATGGCTTCGGCAAGCAATCGGCCGGCGAGGTCGTACTCGCGCGGTGGGAGAGACACCGCGATCTGGCGTTCCGACCGTCGGTACAGCTTGGCTGGCCGGCCAGCGCCCGGACCCGTCCTGCCCGTGAGCCGTCGGAACTCGACGTCGAGCAGGCCCTCCTCGACCAGCCTGTCGAGGTGGAACGCAGCGAGGCTGCGTTGCACACCGACGGCCTCCGCAGCCCGCTCGCGGCCAACCGGCCCGTCGCTGTTGACCACGAAGAGGTAGAGGGCGCGACGAATCGGGTCGTGCAACGCGGCGATGCCCGCTACTTGGCTCTCGAGGTCTCGGGTCACGATGAGAGCCTACTAACGCAAGCCACCATTGCCGCTAGATACGTGCGGCGCCGGTGCGGGCGAGGACGGCGCCGAGGGCCGAACGGCGCACCACGGACTCTCCCGCCAAGGGTTGGTTGACCCACGCCACCTCCGGATGGAAGCGCTCGAGAAGAGGCCTCCCTTCGTCCACCTCAGCGGCGAGCGGCCTTCGGTACCGTCCCTTCACCAGCGGCCGTCCGGGGCGGCACGATGACGCTCAACGCTGGACGCCGGTCAGGGAGAAGAACTCGGCGCGAGCGCGGCCGTCGTCGCGGAGGTGGCCGTGGAGCGCTGAGGTGACCGTGCGGGCGCCGGCGGCCTGCACGCCGCGGAGTGACATGCACAGGTGCTCGGCCTCGAGGACCACGCCCACGCCCTTGGGGCTCAGGCGCGCTTGGAGGAGGTCGGCCACCTGTTGGGTGAGCCGCTCCTGCACCTGGAGATCGCGTGCGAACAGCTCGACGACGCGGGCGAGCTTCGACAGACCCAGGATGCGTGGACCCGGGAGGTACCCGACGTGCGCGACGCCCCGGAAGGGGAGCAGGTGGTGCTGGCAGAGCGAGGTGAACGGGATGTCCCGGGCGATCACGAGCTCGTCGTACCCCTCGTCGTTGGGGAACGTCGTGAGCTGGAACGGCCGTGGAGACAGCAGCTCGGCGTAGGCACCGGCGACCCGCCGGGGCGTGTCGGCCAGGTGGTCGTCGTGCGGGTCCCGACCCAGGGCGAGCAGGAGGTCTCGGATGGCGCGCTCGGCAGCGTGTCCGTCGATCCGCGCCGCACCATCGACGGCGTGGAGGTGGGGGCGGGTCGCCTCGATCGGTTCGGTAGCCGTCATGCGATCTGCCCTTGGCGGGTCGGACCCACCAGCGGGGTCGAGGCGTGGCGGTGCAGGGAGAGGAACCGCTCCGGATGCGATCGCCTCGTCCCGCCCTCCTGCAGCCAGCGTTCCGACGCGCCCCGCGCCTGGGTGATGAGGATCGGTCCGTATCGGAAGTCCGTCGACGAGACCGACAGCGGGCAGAGCGGCGGGATGACCCGGATGTCGGCGTGCTCCGCGTAGTACGCCACCTCGAGGATGAGGCGCTGCTCGATCAGGAGGGTGAGGGCGTGCAGCGCGCTCGACAACGGGCTGCTCGGCGGCGCTTCGAGCGCGCAGGCGTAGCCGGTGGGCAGGACGTACACGATGTCGGCACCGAGCGCGACGGCCTGGGAGATGGCGGCGTTGTCAGCGATCCCACCGTCGACGAGGTCGCGGCCGTCGATCCGGACCGAGGGGAACACCGCTGGGATGGACGCGCTGGCCACCACGGCATCGATCGAGTCGCCGTGGGACAGCAGCACCTCCTTTCCACTGGCGAAGTCGGTCGTGACGACGTGGAGAGGGAGCGGGGCGTCCTCGATCCGATCGAAGGCCAGATGGGTGCGGACCAGCCGTCGCAGTGGCTCCTCCGAGCACAGCGACTCGGCCCGGCCCATAGCCGCGGCGGCGAGGCGCCCGGCCTGGAGTGGGAACACGTCCCGGCGGTTGAGGCCGGCCCAGATCCTCGCCAGCTCCTCCAGCGCTGCCGCGTCAGTGCCGTGTCCGGCGATGAACGCTGCGTTCAGTGCCCCCGCCGAGGTGCCGATCACGAAGTCCGGGTGCACGTTCCGGGCGCTCAGTGCTTGGAGCATCCCGACCTGGACGGCGCCGAGGCTCCCGCCCCCGGAGAGCACGAAGGCCGTGGTCATGCCCGCGGCGCCGAGGACCAGGTCGGACGGCGGTCGTGGACCATCGCCAAGCGGGCGAGGGTGAGCGCAGCGAGGAGGAGCCCGAAGTCCCGCAGGGCGATGTCGTAGTAGTCAGCCTGCAGGAGGAGGCTCGTGATGATCCCCGCCAGCCAGGCGGCCACGAGATAGCCACCGAACCGCGGTCGGATGGCGACGACGAGGCCGGCGACGATCTCGATCACCCCGACGGCGAGCATGGCCTGGTGGGCGTTGCCCGGAACGATGTCGTTCAGCTCGGGGGCGAGGTAGATGCGCCAGTCCACGAGCCAGTCGAGGAACTTGTCGAGCCCGAACAGGATCGGAGCGACGGTGAACCCGATGCGGAGCAGCGTGAAGGCCTGGAACGCTGGGTCGTCGAGCAGCGGACGGGTGGTCAACACCGAGACCGGTCGGTGCACCTGTGTCGTGGCCATGCGAGCTCCTTCTAATGTCGGGTGTTGTTGACCATAGAACCCTTGGCGGTCTTACGTCAACCGCTCTCTGTTTTAGACTTGGACCATGCACCGGACCATGACGGGCTTCCACCTGGACGACGTCGGCGACTGGGTGGCGGAGCTGTCCTGCCTCCACCGCCAGCACATCCGCCACCAGCCTCCGTTCTGGGAGGCGAGCTGGATCGAGGACCCCGACGAGCGCACCGCCCGCATCGGTGCGCTTCTCGATTGCCCGCTGTGCGACAGAGCGCAGCTCCCCGATGGTCTGCGTGTCGTCAGGCGCACCCCCACGTGGGACGAGAGATCCACCCCACCAGGCCTGCGGGGAGCACACCGCCTGGCCGCCGGGACCTGGGCCGTGCTCGAGGTCGAGGCGGGAACGGTCCGCTTGATCGCCGAGACCACCCCGACGCTCGACGTGACCGTGACCGTCGGTCACCCTCAGCCGATCCCGCCCGAGCTCGATCACCACATCGAGGTCGGGCCCGACGCCCGGTTCCACGTCCTGTTCCTGGCCCCGCAAGAAACTTCGAGAAAGAACTAGAAAAAACCGACGACCCGGCCTATGGTCGGTCCATGGCTCGTCGGCTCCCTCATCTCGCGTCCGAGGCATGGCTCCTCGGCGACGTGGGTGACGACTGGCGCTCCCTCCTCCTTGGCGCACCGCCCGGGCTGGCCTGACCCGCTAGCTCCGCACCGCTCCGGCCAACGCCGCGAGCCACACAAGGAAGGTTCAACCATGGCACCCGATGTCGCATCGCCGCGCGCACCCGTCGGTCTTTCGAGCGAACGCGTCGTCCTGCTTCGAGCGAAGCTGCTCTGCGAGCTGGCTGAACAGCTGCAGCAAGGTGACGAAGCCCGCGCCACCGCCATCGCGCTCACCGGACAGAGCGACGTCGACAGCCTGCTGGAACGTGAAGTAGCGGGCGCGACCGCGTCCCGAGCCGCCGCGGCAGCCAGCGAGGTCCAGCACGCGCTCGCACGACTCGAGATCGGTACCTACGGCTGCTGTGAGGGATGCGGTGCTCCCATCCCCTTCGAGCGCCTCGAGGTGATACCGCACACGCGTCGCTGCACCGGATGCTCGTCCTCGGGAGCTCCGCCCCGCGGCTCGGGCAGCGCAGCCTGACCAGCTCGCGGTGAGCGGGCCGGCTGCCGCCGCCCTCAGGCCCGGCCCGCTCGCCGTCCCTCTGACCCAGCCCAACCAGTCCAAGGAGAGACCCATGACCATGTACCGCCCCCTCATCGGTGGGATCGCGCTAGCGCTTGGCCTCACCGCCTGTGGGGATGACGACGCCGCCACCGCTCCCAGCAGCACTCCGAGGTCGGCCGAGTCCGTCGTCGAGGTCGTGGCGACCGACATCGCGTTCGACGCCGACGCCTACGAGGCCTCCGCCGGCACCGTCACGATCGAGTACCGCAACGACGGTGCCATCCCCCACACCCTGGTGATCGAGGACGTCGCGGGCTTCAAGCTCGACGTGCCCAACACGGCCGCGGAGGACAAGGGCACCACCGATCTCGAGTCGGGCGACTACGTCCTCTACTGCGACATCCCGGGCCACCGCGATGCCGGCATGGAAGCCACCCTCAGCGTCGCCTGAGCAGGCACGGCTTCAGGTCCCGTCGTTCCCGCGGTACCTCAGGCCAGCCAGCTGACCCCCAGGATCCGACGGGCAAGGGTGCCGGCCATCCGGCTCGCGTGATCCTTGGCGGCGTCAGCCCGCGGTCCGCTCCAACGGGCATCGACCGAGGACGCGAAGAGCTCGTACCACCGGTCGAAGTACTCCAGCTGAAAGCTCTGCAGCTCGTGCACGTGCAGGTGGGGTCGAAGGATGTACCCGTCATAGGACGGGTCGCCGAGCAGGACGCGAGCCCAGTAGTCGATGAGCCTCGGGATGTGCTGTGACCAGTCGACCTCTGCCACCTCGTCGAAGACCGGGCCGAGCACCGGATCGAACGTGATCTCCCGATAGAAGTCGATGACGAGGTCGTGGATCTCAGTGCGGGTGGCGAGGTCGGGCTTGGCTTCGGTCATCTGGTCCTTGGTCACGGATCCGACCTTCTTTATTCTGCGATCTGCTAGAACAATAGCCTAGGCTGCCGCGATGAGCATCACTCGGTGGAGCCTGGTCCGGTTCGCTCATGTGCTGGCGGCGATGGGCTGGGTCGGCGGGCAGCTCCTGTTCAGCAGCGTGGTCCTGCCTGTGCTGCGAGACGCGCTGGGTCCCCGGGAGCGCACTCCCCTGATCCGCCTGGCAGCGATGCGCTTCGCGACGATCGCGAACCTCGTGCTCCTCCCCACCCTGGTCGTCACGGGGGTAGCCCTCGCATGGCACCGCGGGGTGCGCTTCGACACCCTCACCGAGCCAGGCTATGGCCGGCTGCTGGCGATCAAGCTGGTGCTGGTCGTCTTGTCGATCGCCTTGGCCGCCGTGCACGGTGTCCTCGCCACCCGCAAGCCGCGAAGCGCTCGCCCTCTCGGCGTGGCCAGCCTGGGGACCTCCATCACCATCGTCATCTTCGCAACCGCGCTGGTCCCCTAGGCCCGGCAGACGTTCACCGGTTGGGCTGCGCCGTCGTGCGGAGGTAGTGCGTGTGGGTCGTGAAGCCCTTCGGGAACTCGACCTTCGCGTCCTCATCGGACACTGCCGGGGAGATGATCACGTCGTCCCCCTCGTTCCAGTCCACCGGCGTGGAGACCGGGAACTCCGCGCTGAGCTGCAGAGCGTCGAGCACCCGGATGACCTCGTCGATGTTCCGGCCGATCGAGGCCGGGTAGGTGAGTGTGAGCTGCACCTTCTTGTCCGGCCCGATGACGAACACGGTGCGCACCGTCGAGGTGGCCAGCGCCTCGGGGTGGATCATCCCGTACAGCTCCGCGACGACGCGGTCCGGGTCGCCGATGAGGGGAAAGTTGGGTGCCACGCCCTGGGTCGCCGCGATGTCCGCCGACCAGCCCTCGTGCGACGAGACGTCGTTGACGCTGATCCCGATGAGCTTGGTGTTGCGCTTCGTGAACTCGTCCTTGCGCCTGGCGAAGGCGCCCAGCTCCGTGGTGCACACGGGCGTGAAGTCCGCCGGGTGCGAGAAGAGGACGCCCCAGCTGTCGCCGAGGTACTCGTGCAGGGACACCTTCCCCTCCGTGGTGTCCGCGGTGAAGTCAGGGGCTGTCTGGCCGAGCTGGATCGTCATGAGGCGCTGCTTTCTCTAGTAAGTACTAGAGAATCTAACAGAACGGTGTGCCGCCCCGGTCAGGCCTCGTCAGGAAGGTTGGAAGTGCACTGCGAGCTCGCAACCGGCCTTGCGCGGATCCTTGGCGACGAGCTTCTCGACGGAGGCGTCGGTGCCCTCGACGAGTCCCTCCGCGAGCCCGAGGTGCAGCTGGCACACGGTCTCGCGGTCGGCCATCACCGTGGTCACGAACGGACAGCGATCGAGGACGACCTTTCCCCGCGCCCCTCGCCGGCGAGCGCGAGGGGCGAACCCCTGGCGTGCCATCGCGATCGTGAGCGTCTCGAGCGGGTCGGCGTCGGCGGGAAGCTCGGCTCGCATGAGCCTCCCGGCATCACGACCGACCTCCACTGCGGTGCGGCCCGACCTGATGATCTCCGTGAGGAGCACTGTCAGGCGTTCGTAGGGACCGGTGACCCCCCAGCGGCTGTCCACCCCGGGCGCCACCTCATAGACGAGGCGCGGGCGGCCCCGCCCGATGGCCGCTGCCTTCTCCTCGATCACCAGGCCGGCGGCAAGGAGCTTCGCGAGGTGCTGGCGGATCGCGTTGTGGTTGAGACCCATGAGATCGGTCAGCTCCGCGATGTCCACGGGCCGCCCAGCGCTGGCGACGTGGCTGAAGATCGCATGCCGCGTCGGATCGCCCAAGGCGCGGGCTTCTTGCTGAAGGCTCACCGACGCGGTCGTCACGCCCGAAGGGTACCCGACTTCTTCTACTCCGTACTAGAGGCAGAGTTCGCCCGGGATCGGTGGTCATCGTCGTTTTTTTCTAGTAGACACTAGATATGACTACGCTCACGGAGTCGACCTCGCAGGCAGCCAGCGACGGGCCCATGGGCGAGGTGCCCAGGACCCTACGAGCGGTGGTCCGAGGTTCGCTCATCGGCGTCGTCGTCGCGTTCACGGGAGTCGGGGGATCCCTCTACCTGTCTGGCCACGACGCCGGCGTGGCGCTCGGCATCGGAGGTATGGCGGCCTTCTGGGGAGGCCTCGGGTTCGGCTCCATGCTCGGTGGGACGCTGCACCTCATCCGGCATTCGGGCGAGCCCTACGGCCACTCCCGCGCGCCCGGGTCCCAAGCGGTTCCGTTGGGGAGACGGGACGCAGAGCTCACCCCGCGGCGGGCCGAGGCCTGGACACGACAGGTCGGAGGTGCCGCCGATGCCCCTGCTTCGTCGGGTTCTTGATCCCCATCCCTGCGGGAGCCTCGTCCAGTACGAGCACCAAGGCGGAGGCCGAGGGCTCGCCCGCGCCCGCCGGCTGGGTCCCAGCGGCATCATCGCCGAGATCACCGCCGCCGGCCTGCGGGGCCGCGGCGGCGCCGGCTTCCGAGCTGGCGTCAAGTGGCAGACCGTCGCCGACAGCGCCTCCAGAACCGCGGGGACGTCCGTGGTGGTCAACGGGGCCGAAGGCGAGCCCGGCACCTTCAAGGACAGGACCCTGCTCCGTTGCAACCCCTACAAGGTGCTCGAGGGCGCGCTGATCGCTGCGGTCGCAGTGGACGCGGCGGAGATCGTGGTCGGCCTCAAGCACGTGTTCGAGCGGGAGATCGCAGAGGTCTCCCGTGCGATCGTGGAGCTCCGGGAGGCGGGCTGGACGGATGACCTTCGCGTCCGCGTCGTCGAAGGGCCGAGCAGCTACCTCTTCGGGGAGGAGACCGCGCTCCTCGAGGTCGTGGAGGGTCGGCAGCCCTTTCCCCGGGTCGATCCCCCATACCGGCGCGGCCTCGACCCCCTGCACCGGGATTCCGGTCACAGCGCGGCCCGTGTGCACCTCGCGGCGATCGGTGGGACCGACAGCCCGCCCGCGCTCGTCAACAACGTCGAGACCATGGCGAACGTGCCCGGCATCCTCGAGCACGGGCCCGACTGGTACCGAGCGATCGGCACCGACGAGTCGCCGGGAAGCCTTCTCTGCACGATCACCGGCCACACTCGCCGGCACGCCGTCGGGGAGGTGCCGATGGGCACCACCGTCCGGGAGGCCATCGCGCTGATCGGCGGGGGGCCTCGGGCCGGGCGACAGGTCCTCGCTGTCCTGTCCGGCGTCGCCAATCCGATCCTGCCGGCCGCACTGCTCGACACGCCGCTGTCCTTCGAGGCCCTGGCCCGCGTCGGGTCGGGCCTCGGGGCCGGCGGCCTCATCGTCTTCCAGGACGGCACGGACCTCCTCGACGTCGCCCATGCCGTTGCACGGTTCCTCGCAGTCGAGTCGTGCGGCCAATGCGAGCCGTGCAAGCGAGACGGCCTCGCCATCGCAGACGTCCTGGCGACGATCATCAGCGGACGAGGCAGCGACCGGGTAGAGCGTGAGCTCGTGGGACGCCTCGAGACGGTGACCCGTGGGGCGCGCTGTGCGCTCGCGACCCAGCAGGAGCAGGTGATCGCGAGCATCGTCGAGCTCCTCGACGGGCCGCTCGGCGGGTCCGATCCTCGCGGTGATGGTGCAGCGTTGCTCTTGCCTGTGGTGGACATCATCGAGGGCCGGGCCGTGCTCGACACCGCCCAGGACACGAAGAACCCTGACTGGACCTACTCGCAGCGAGACTCCGGAAGCTGGCCCGCAGCTCGGCTCGGCAACGCACCGGTCCAGATCGGCCCAGCCCGGGTCCGGGAGGACCTGACGGCGAGCCGCATGGCATCCGTCGCCGTCCCGGTGACCGGCCCACGGCATCCACTCGCCAGCCTTGCCCACGCGCACGATTCGCTCCTCGCTGACCTGAGGGCCGCCACCGAGGCTCCTCCTGCAGAGCGGGCACGGTCTCTACGAGCCCTGGCGAGCAAGCTTCTCGTGCACGTCGACGTGACCCGGCGGGTGCTCTACCCGATGGTTCGCCGGGTTGCGGGCACCGAGGGCGACGCCTCGAGCGCGGACGGCTCCCGCAGTGAGCTCGCCGGCTTGCGCCTCGTCGAGGAGATGGAGAGGAGCAGCAGCCTGGTGGCCACTGATGACGACGCGCTGCAGCAGCTCGAGCAGCACCTACGCGCCCACATCGAGGCCGAGCGGGATCGAGTGATACCCCTTCTCGTCGCGTCGCTGGACCACGAAGCCCTCGACGCGCTCGAGAACGCGCTCAACGAGGCGCGCCTGCGAGCCCAGGACGTCCACGGTCTGGAAGCCTCGCGAACCCGCGCGGCTCTGGAAGCGAACCTCGGAGAGGCCTCGTGAAGCTCGTCGTGGGTGTCGATGAGACCCCGGAGTCGGCGGCGGCGGTCACCTGGGCGGCAGCACTCGCAGGTGCCTCGGCCTCGACCGTCACCATCGCCGAGGTGTTCGAGCCCGAGGAGGCGGAGCGCCCACCGGAGCATGCAGCAGAGCTGCGCCGAGAGGCCGGCCATCGACTGACCTCGTGGGTCGAGCGCCTGGGCCTGGGTCTCCCCCACTGCGCTGCGCTCGCTCTGGAAGGCCGGCCCGTCGGTTCTCTCGCTGCGCTCGCCGACCGCTCCGGAGCGGACGCGTTGATCATCGGCTCGAAGCCCTATGAGGGCGTCAGCCGCTGGGCGCTGGGCAGCCTGGCCCATGCGCTCGTCCACCACGTCCACTGCCCGCTCATCGTGGTCCCGAACGCCGGCGCGGACCTGACCGGTGGTCAGCTGCTGGTGTGCGACGACGACACCGAGGGCGGCCGCGTAGCAGTGCAATGGGCCAGGAACCTCGGCGGGCAGGTCGGAGCGGAGGTCGAGGTCGTACGACCGGACGGCCGCGATCCCGCCCGACAGCTTCGGGCCCTGGCCTGGGAGACCAGCGCTGGATTGCTGGTCGTCCCCGCCCGGTCGCATCACAGCTTCGATGGCTGGCTCGTCGGCGCCCTGCCCGATGCGCTGCTCCACCACCCCACCTGTCCTGTCGCCGTCCTGCCGTACGGGTACCTGACCCGCTCTCGCGATCTTCTCCGCTCCGGGAGCCGGCCATGACGGAGCGGCCCGCCTTCCCTGCCCGCCCTCTCCCCCCGGGGTATAGAAACGATCCCGTGAGACTGCTCATCGCAGCGGGCGAGACGGCTTCTGATCTCTCCGAGCTGCCCGACGGTGTTCGCTCCCTCGTCGACGCGGCGTCGGAGATCCTGGTGATGTCCCCGAGCCTCACGGGACGGCTCAACTGGTTGACCGGCGACAACGCCCGCGCCCGTCGCCTCGCCGATGACCGCCTCGAAGCCGTCCTCGGCCAGCTCGAGACCGAAGGCGTCGCCGCGTCCGGCATGCGCGGAGACGAGCTGCCCAGGACAGCGTTCGCGGATGCCGTCCTGCAGTTCGCCCCTGATCACATCCTCATCGGCCTTCGTTCGGGCGCTCACCGAGGCTGGCAGGAGCGAGGTCTGCTCGATCACCTCGTCGATCGCTTCCGGTTGCCCTTGACCGTGTTCGTGCTCGACGCGTGATGAGTACCCCTGAGGCGACCCCTCGCCTTCCCGATGTGCACGTCAACAACGTGCTCGTGCCGTTGGACGGGTCGGAGCTCGCGCTCCAGGCGATGCCGACTGCTCGGGTGCTCGCGCAACGCCTCGATGCGGATCTGCACACCGTCACCGTGGCCAACGGCCCTCCCGACGCCGACCGAGCGCGTGCCCTGTCGGCCGCGGCACTCGGCGTGTCGCCGGACGACGAGCGCGTGTCCGTGGTCAACGAAGGTGACCCCGCAGAGGTGATCGCTCGGCACGCCAAGGCGCTCGGCTCGTGCTTGGTGTGCCTAGCGACCCATGGCCGCGGCAGGTTGAGCGGCGCGCTCGTAGGTTCGGTCGCGCGATCTGTGTTGCACCTCTCGGACGGTCCGGTCGTCGCGCTTGGGCCTTCGGCGGACAATCCTGGGTGGTCGCCTCGCCCGAGGGGTTGGCCGGAGCCGCTGTCGGTCTCCCGGATCGTGGCGTGCGTCGACGGCAGCACTGCATCCGAGCAGGTTCTTCCGCTCGCAACGGGTTGGGCCAGGGCTCTCGAGATGTCACTCACGATCCTCACCGTCATCGATGACGCTCCGACCGCCGTCAGAGCGGCCCGCGGGCAGGCTCGCTACGGAGGCCACGCGGAACCTGCGACCTACATCGAGGAGCTCGTGGAGCGGTTGCGGTCACAGCTCCCGGACGTGGACGGCGAGGTGGTGCGCGACCCGATCGGCGCCGCCGGCGGCATCCGAGCTCACTTGGACCGGCGTCCGGCGGGTCTCGTCGCGTTGACAACCCATGCACGCTCGGGGTTGCAACGAGTCATGCTCGGCGCGGCGGCGGCCAGCATCGTCCACGCCTCGGTTGCCCCCTGCCTGGTCTCACCGGTGCGTCCGTGATCCCCCAGGCCAACCGGCGGCGGCGAGCATGAGCGATCCGACCGTCGTCGAGGAGATCGCGTCACTGCGCGACCGCGGCTACGTCGCTGACTTCAGGGTCACTCTCGCCGGGCAGCTGTACTGCGACACCTGCGGCCACGTCCTCGAGGCCAGCGCCGCAGTGATCGAGTCGACCGCTCGCTTCGAGGGAGCATCGAACCCCGATGACCAAGCGGTCGTCTTCGGGCTTTGGGCGGGCGTGCGTGGGGTCCTCGTGGCCGCCTACGGCCCGACCGCGACGGCAGCGGAGGCCGCCGTCGTGACCGCTCTCTCGCATCCTCCGTCTGACCGAGCGAGCTAGTCCGCGAAACGCCCGTCGACCTGACCAGGTCGGTCAGATGTTCGCTTGCTCTGGAGGCGCGGCGTCGCGCGCCGGGAGCGATGCGGCGGCACGATCGCTCGTCGGATCCGGACAGTCGGCGCCCAGCGTGTAGCTCGTCATCGATATCGATCCGTAGGCGGAACCCTCGACGAGGACCTGGGGTGTGTCGCCCGTCGCGGCGGCGAGGGCCGCGATGTAGAGCAGCGGGATGAAGTGGTCAGGGGTGGGCACCGCAAGGCCGAAGTCCTTGTGCTCGACGAGCTTCAGGACGTCGCCTGGGTTGTCCCGCATCAGCGAGGTGGCAGCCTCGTCGAAGCGGCGGTTCCAGTCGAAGCCGCCGGCAGGCTGGTCCCAGTCGATGCGGCGGAGGTTGTGCACGAGGTTTCCACTGCCCACGACAAGGATCCCGTGATCGCGCAGCGGGGCCAACCGAGCGCCGAGGTCGAGGTGGTCGTCGAGGGGCTGCAGAGCGTTGATCGAGAGCTGCACCACCGGGACGTCGGCATGCGGGAACATGTGCGCCAACACCGACCACGTGCCGTGGTCGAGCCCCCAGCTGTCGACATCGAGGCCGACCCACCGCGGCTTGACGGTCTCGACGACGAGCTCGGCGACCTCCGGGTTGCCCGGGGCGGGATAGTCGAACGCGAACAGCTCGTCGGGAAATCCGTAGAAGTCGTGGATCACGCGGGGACGCGGCATCGCCGTCACCGCCGTTGCGTTGGTGTACCAGTGGGCCGAGATCGAAAGGACGGCGCGGGGTGTGGCGACGCAGTCGCCGAAGGCGCGCCAGGAGTCCGTGTAGCGGTTGTGCTCGAGGGTGTTCATCGGGCTTCCGTGCCCGACGAACACAGCCGGCATCGTCGAGAGGTCGGTCACTGGGGGCTCCATGGCGGCGCTCCGACCTCGATGCGAGGCAGCCGCGAGTCCACCCGGCCGAAGCGCTCAGCCTCCGCCATCCAGTCGCGGTGCGCAGCGATGACCTCGTCGCGCGTGCGGGCGACGAAGTTCCACCACATGAGCACAGGCTCGTCCAACGGCACGCCGCCGACGACGAGGGCCCGAGTGGGGGTGTCGACCGTCAGGCTGAGCTCGTCTCGGCCGACACCGACGTAGGCGAGCTGTCCGGGCTCGACAGCCCTCCCCTCGATGAGCACCGCCCCGGCGAGCACGACGAGTGCGTGCTCGTAGTCGGTGCGGAGCGGAAGGGTTGCTCGGCCGGGCCGGAGAGCGAGGTCGAAGCCGGCGTGGTCGGTGTCCCGCCGGGCGGGCGACCTGACCTCGACGAGATCGCCGACCAGAACGGTGGCGCTGCCGTGCTCGAGCTCGACCTTCGGCAGCTCCGAGTGGTGCTCGAACGAGGCCGCCCCATGTCGGCTGTGCGACGGCTGTGCCACCCACAGCTGGACGCCGTGGACGTCGCCACGAGGGTGGCCCGTGCCCTCCTCGGAGTGGGCGACGCCGTTGCCGGCGGTCATGAGGTTGAGCTGACCCGGCCTGATGAGCTGCTCGGTGCCGAGCGAGTCGCGGTGCAGCGCTTCGCCGGCCAGCAGCCAGGTGACGGTCTGCAGGCCGATGTGAGGGTGAGGGGCGACACCCAGGCCGCCCTCGTCGAGCGTCGCGGGGCCCATGTGGTCGATGAAGCACCAGGCGCCAACCGTGCGGCGGGCTCGACGGGGCAACGCCCGCCGTACAGGCAGCGCGCCCACCTGGCTGACTCGGCTCTCGGTGATCTCGAGCGTGGCCGAGTGCGCAGCGACCGGCTCCTCGTCGATGCCCGCGTCCGCGGAGGTGACGGGACCGCTCACGCGCGTCCCTCTTGCAATCGGGTCGAGTGGAGGTCCAGCCCGTCACCAAGGGCAGACAGCATCGAGGCCTCCGGCGCCACGGCTCGCTCCTTACCCGCTCGCGGTCCTGATCGCCTGCATGGATGTGGCGACGGTAGCTGTCGGCCAATGCCGGCGACACGGTGACCGTCGATGGCCACGGCGACCACTCGCACGACCCCGGCTGAGCCGGGATCAGCGACGTCCTTCACCTGTGGGGCAAGCCGGCCCGGTCGGTTGGGGGCACCACCACGATGGGGCACTCTGCGTGGTGGGCCAGCTGGTAGCTGACCGAACCCAGCAGTAGCTCCCGGAACCCGCCGAGGCCTCTCGAACCG
>DATFFY010000495.1:0-2068 GCA_035249805.1 Acidimicrobiales bacterium
GATCCACGGGGGTCCTCCTGGGGGGTGGGATGGCCGGGGCGCGCCGCGTGGGAGAAGACGGAAGGCGGGACGCTCAGCTCACCCTGGGGGTCGTGGGACCGCGCACAGGCGGCTGGGGGGATGACGAAAGGCTGTCACGACTGACACGGAATCGCAACATACCCCGCTGTGATTTCTGTCATACCTCAACCGGGATTTTTCCCCGTCAAAAACCGGCGAATGCCGCAAAAGGGGGCGTTCCGTCAGCGGTTCCGCGGGAGGCCGAGGCCGCGCCCGGCGATGATCTCGCGCTGCACCTCGCTGGAGCCGCCGTAGATCGTTGTGACGACCGCGTGACGAAACGCGTGCTCGACGAGGCCGTCGAGCACGGTGCCGGGCTCGCCCATCGGGACGAGGCCCTCCGGCCCGAGCAGGTCGAGGAGGTCGCTGCTCGCGCGCACGAACGCCTCGGTGATGTGCAGCTTCGCCATCGAGCCCTCGACGTGGGGGAGCGCGCCCTGCGCGGACAGCCACGCTGAACGGAACAGCAGCAGGCGACCGACCTCGAGCTCGGTCGACCAGCGGGCCAGCACCTCCTGCGTGGCGGGCTCGTCGAAGCGGCCGGCCTCCTTCGCCCAGCGGGCGACCGACTCCACGAGGTGGTTGGGCTCGCCCCAGTTGGCCGAGTTGCGCTCGTAGACGAGGGCAGCGTGCATCACGTCCCAGCCGTCGTCGACCTCGCCGACGCGGCACGAGTCGGGCACCCGCACCTCGTTGTAGAAGGTGATGTTCGTCCGCTCGCCGCCCATCGTCTGGACCGGCGTGATCTCGATGCCGGGCGTGTCCATCGGCACCAGGAACATGGTCAGGCCCTTGTGCTTCGGCACGTCGAGGTTCGACCGGCAGAGCAGGAAGACGTAGTGGGCCTCGTGGGCCATCGTCGTGAACATCTTCTGGCCGTCGATGACCCAGCCGTCGCCGTCGCGCACCGCGCGGGTCGCGACCGCGGCGACGTCGGACCCCGCGTCGGGCTCGCTGTAGCCGAGGCAGCACATGACCTCGCCGGCGAGGATGCGGGGGACGATCTCGGCCCGCTGCTGCTCCGTGCCCCGCAGCATGAGCACGGCGCCGACCATGGCGGCGATGCTCAGGCCGTCGATCGGCGCGCCGGCCCCGAACAGCTCCTGGCTCAGCAGGGTCTGGTCGATCGCGCTGCGGCCGAGCCCGCCGACCTCCCTGGGCCAGCCCGCCGCGAGGTAGCCCCGTTCGCAGAGGGCCCGGTGGAAGCCCCAGTCGTGCATGGTGCCGGTGGTGAGCGCCCGCTCGATCACGTCGCGCGTGAGGTGCTCGTCGAGGAAGGCCCGCACCTCCGCGCGGAAGGCCTCCGTCTCCGGATCGAACCGGAAGTCCATGCCCGGGCGCGTCGGCCGCGACGCTGGTGCAGCGGTGGGTGCGTCCGGACCCCAGCGCCGCGCCGCGATGGTGCGGAGCTGCTCGCGCGGGTCGCCCACGACGAGCCGGGCCGCCTTGGCCCGGCGCACGTGCAGCTGCACGTCGTACTCGAGCATGAAGCCGTAGCCGCCGTGCACGTGCAGGCTGAAGCCGGCTGCCTCCTCGGCCACCTCGCCGCAGAACCAGCCGGCCTGGGCGACGAGCTGCCCCTTCGTGGGCTCGTCCTCGTCGAGGGCCCACACGGCCTCGTAGGCCAGCAGGCGCCCGCCGTCGACGCGGGCGTGCAGGTCCGCGAACCGGTGCTGGAGCGCCTGGAAGGTCCCGATGGGGACGCCGAACTGCCGGCGGTCCTTCGCGTACTGGAGGCCGACGTCGAAGGTGGCCCGGGCGAGCCCCGCCTGCGCGACGGCGGTGAGGGCGATCCACTCCTCGTGGGCGGTCCGGTAGGCGCCGACCGCCTCCGGTCCGGAGGCCAGCCGCACGGCGGCGCGCACGTCGACGTCGGCGACCGCGAGGCCCGACAACGTCGGGCGGGCCTCGGCCGCGGGCTCGCCGACGAGCAGCAGCCGGTCGCCCTCCATCGCGACGACGAACGACGCGGCAGCGGCCTGGGGGACGAGTCGGGCGATCCCGTCGA
>DATFFY010000496.1:0-3272 GCA_035249805.1 Acidimicrobiales bacterium
CGGCACGGCCCGACAGCTCGACGGCGCGGTCGAGCTCGCCGAGCCGGCGCCGGATGTCGCCGACCTCGGCGTACGCCGCCGCGCTGTTGGCGAGGTGGCTGTGGGTGAGCTCGGTGCAGGCCCGCTCGGCCTCGCGCTCGGCCTCGGCCAGCGAACCCCGTCGCTTGAGCAGGGCGGCGCGGTGCACGCGGCAGATCCCCGGGAACACCGCGAACGGGTGGCGCTGCGACCAGCCCATGGTGGCCTCGGTCCACTCCGCGGCCCGGTCGAAGTCGCCGACCTCCTCGCAGGCGCTGATGAGGCTGCAGTACACCTTGCCGGTGGCGTACGGGCCGAGGCGGCCCTCCACCGCGAAGAGCATGGCCTCGTCGAGGTGGCCCATGCCCTCGGCCAGGTCGCCCCGCTCGATCAGCACGCGACCCTTCGCCTGGAGGGCCTCGGCCTCGAGGTCGGGCACGCGGAGGGTGCGCCCGAGCTCCGCGGCACGGCCCGACAGCTCGACGGCGCGGTCGAGCTCTCCCGTCCCGTGCGCGGCTTCCGCCTCGCGGAGCAGGAGCCGGCCGTAGTCGACCGTGGTCTCGTGGCCCTCCAGCGCCCGGCGGGCCCGCCGCAGCCACCCGGAGGCGATGGCCGGGTGGATGCGCATGGCGTGGTGCTCCCAGAGCCACACCGCGCAGCGGCCCGCCCGCTGCTCGTCGCCCGCGTCGTCGTAGGCCCGGTACGCCCGCTCCCGCGCGTCGATGCAGTCGTCGAGGCGGCCGAGCCACCAGAGCGCCTCGGCCTCCAGGTCGGCCTGCTCCGCCTGGTGGCGGAGCGATCCGACCGACGCGGCGCGCACGGCGTCGAGGGCGGCGTCCCACTCCTGCCGGCCCAGCGCGGCCCGGGCCCCCTCGAGCGGATCGGCGTCGACGGCGTCCATCGCCGCGACGCTACCCAGCTGTCTCGTAAAGTCAGGATCCGCCGAACTGCGCCCCGAGGTGCTCGAGCACGGGCCGGATCTCGTCGGCCGGGCTGAACTCCACGAACGTGACTCCTTCGTCGGTCCAGCCGGTGTGCCCGCCGGGCCAGTAGTAGAGGTCGCCTGCCCTGCTGGTCTCCTCGGACCCGTCGGCGTAGGCGATGGTGATCGACCCGCTGATGATGTAGCCGTAGTGCGGGCAGGCGCACCGGTCGTCGGGCAGCCCCTTCAGCAAGGGCCGGAGGTCCGCGCCGGCCGGCAGCACGACGTGACGGATCGACTGGTCGCCCCACTCCTCGCCCTTGGTCTGGACGTCGCCGGCGTCGAGCTCCACTGCCATCTCCTCTGCAGTAGCACGCATGTCCTCGTCCTCCTGGTGGGGCCGGGTCGATCCCGGCCTCGGCAGCATGATGCTCCCCGTCCCGGCTGGACGCATCGGCCGTGTGCACCACGCCGCGGACGGCCGGCGGT
The DNA here is from genome assembly GCA_035249805.1 of Acidimicrobiales bacterium. Classification (GTDB taxonomy): domain Bacteria; phylum Actinomycetota; class Acidimicrobiia; order Acidimicrobiales; family VFJN01; genus VFJN01. The sequence goes on from DATFFY010000496.1 coordinate 1,430, forward strand.
CCCGCGTGGGGCGTTCACCCCATCGGCGCCGGGCCGGCCCGGTTCGTGAAATGGGGCGCCTGACCGACGCCGGGACGGCCGGCGCGGGGTGACAATCGGTCCATGGCCGACGAGGATCGCTCTGACGTCGTGACGCAGCACATCGAGGCGGGCCGGGACCGGGAAGCCGCCCGGCAAGGCGCCCTCGATGCACGGAACGGAGGACCCATGGACCCGCTCACCCAGCTCGACCAGCTCGCCGGCCCGCTCGGCGCGGTCGTCGCCAACATCGGCCCGGACGAGCTCGACAACCAGACGCCGTGCGACGCGTTCACCGTGCGCGGCGTGCTCGAGCACATGGTGGTCGGCGCCACGATGTTCACCGCCGCCATCCGGGGTGAGGAGCCCGGCGAGGCCGACACGAGCGACCTGCTCGGCGCCTTCCAGCCGGTGGTGCTCGGTGACCTCTTCGATGCCCTCCGGGAGCCCGGCGCGATGGAGCGGACCATCGCCGCGCCGTTCGGCGAGGTCACCGGCGACACGTTCGCCCGGTTCCTCGTCTTCGACGGCCTCGTGCACGGCTGGGACATGGCCAAGGCCACCGGGCAGCCCTACGAGCCGCCGGCCGAGCTCGTCGCGGCGGCCGACGCCTTCGCCCGCCAGGCGATCGACCCGCTGCGCGACGGCGACACCTTCGCCGAGGCCGTGGAGCCTCCGGCGGACGCGACCCCGATCGAACGGCTCGCGGCCTACTCGGGCCGCACACCCCAAGGAGACGGACAGCCATGAGCACGACCCTCAGCCTCGACGACTTCGAGGCCGTCAAGGCCAAGCAGCAGGCGACCTGGGCCTCCGGCGACTACGCGGTGATCGGCACCAGCCTGCAGATCATCGGCGAGTCGCTCTGCGAGGCCGTCGACGTGCGCGCCGGGTGGCGGGTCCTCGACGTCGCCGCGGGCAACGGCAACGCATCGCTGGCCGCCGCCCGGCGTGGGTGCGAGGTCACCGCCACCGACTACGTGGACTCCCTGCTCGACCGGGCCCGCATCCGGGCCGAGGCCGACGGCCTGCCGATCACCACGAAGGTGGCGGACGCCGAGGCGCTGCCGTTCGACGACGGTTCGTTCGACGCGGTGCTCTCCACCGTGGGCGTCATGTTCGCCCCGAACCACGAGCGGTCGGCCGCGGAGCTCCTTCGGGTCTGCCGACCGGGCGGACGCATCGGCCTCGCGAACTGGACCCCCACCGGCTTCGTCGGCCAGATGTTCAAGATCGTGGGCGCCCACGTGCCGCCGCCCGCCGGGGTCGCGTCGCCGCTCCTGTGGGGCACCGAGGACCACCTCCAGGCACTGCTCGGCGCCGGCGCCGACGTGCAGGCGACGCCGCGGCACTTCACCTTCCGCTTCCGGTCCGCCGACGAGATGTTCGAGACGTTCCGTGACTACTACGGCCCGACGTTCAAGGCGTGGGCGGCCCTCGACGACGCCGGCCGCGCTTCCTTCCAGGAGCAGCTCGTGGCGCTGATCGACGGGGCCAACCGCAGCTCCGCCGGCGACCTCGCCGTGGACTCCGAGTACCTCGAGGTCGTCGCCACCCGTCGCTGAGGGCGTGCGCCGCGCTCGAGGGCGCGGGGGAGGGTCCTTGATCCGGGGGTCCCGGCAGGCCAGCCTGGTACACCGATGGCCCTCACCGACCGAGACCGCGCGATCCTCGACTTCGAGCGCACGTGGTGGACCGAACCCGGTCCGAAGGACACGGCCATCCGTGAGCGCTTCGAGCTCTCCGGCACGCGGTACTACCAGCTGCTCACCGAGCTGCTGGAGGAACCGGAGGCCCTCGAGTACGACCCGCTGCTCGTCCGCCG
>DATFFY010000497.1:0-3321 GCA_035249805.1 Acidimicrobiales bacterium
CCACCGAGGCCAAGGCCAAGGCGCTCCGGCCGGTGGCCGAGAAGGTCATCACGAAGGCCAAGAAGGGCGGCCTCCACAACCATCGCCAGGTCGTCTCGTACCTCGGGGACAAGGAGATGGCCCACAAGCTCTTCACCGAGATCGGTCCGCGCTACGCCGACCGCAACGGCGGCTACACCCGGATCCTCAAGCTGGGTCCGCGCCAGGGCGACAACGCGCCCATGGCCCGCATAGAGCTCGTCTGAGCCGGCTCCGGCCTGCGGGCTAGTCCTCTCGCGTCGCCATGACGCTGTTCGACGATCCTTCGCCAGCGGCCTCCGGACCGCTGGTGCGCGTCCGGCTGCTGGTGGCCTACGACGGCTCGGGGTTCCACGGGTTCGCGGCGCAGCCAGGGGTGCCCACCGTCGGCGGGACGCTGGCCGAGGCCATCGAGAAGGTGGCCCGCGTCCCGGTGGAGCTGACCTGCGCGGGGCGGACCGACGCGGGGGTCCACGCCTGGGGCCAGGTCGTCCACGTGGACCTGCCCGCCGAAACCGACCTCGAGCGCCTGCACCGGTCGCTGCTGAAGCTGTGCGGGCCCCGGATCGTGGTGCGGCAGGCGGAGGTGGTGGCCGACGACTTCGACGCCCGGTTCTCCGCCCGCAGCCGCACCTACCGGTACCGGGTGCTGAACGCGCCGGTGCCGGACCCGTTCACCGCCCACCTGGCGTGGCACGTGCCGACCCCGCTGGACCTCGACCTGCTCGCCCTGGCGTGCGACCCCTTCCTCGGGGAGCACGACTTCTCGGCCTTCTGCCGCCGGCCCAAGGGCGAGGACGGGGCCAGCCTGGTCCGACGGGTCCTTCGGGCCGGCTGGACCGACCTGGGCGACGGCCACCTGCGCTTCGAGATCGAGGCCACCGCGTTCTGCCACCAGATGGTCCGCAGCATCGTGGGCACGATCGTGGCCGCCGGCGGGGGGAGCCCCCGGGCGGGCGACATCCGGGCCATCCTCGGCTCCGGTGACCGGGCCGAGGCCGCCCCGATCGCCCCGCCCCACGGCCTGATGCTCTGGCACGTGGCGTACTAGGTGCCGAATCCCCGGGCCGCCCTTTGGCGCGGATCCCCAGTCGGACCTAGTCTTGTCCGTCGCCCTGTGGGTCCCTCCCGGGGCGAGCCCCTGCAAGTCCGAGGTAGTCGCGTGCGCACGTACAGCCCGAAGGCCAGCGAGATCACTCGCAAGTGGTTCGTGATCGATGCCGAGGACCTCGTCCTCGGGCGCCTGTCCACCGAGGCCGCTCGCATCCTGCGGGGCAAGCACAAGCCCACGTTCACGCCCCACCTCGACACCGGTGACCACGTGATCGTGATCAACGCCGCCAAGGTGGTCCTCACGGCGAACAAGGCGGAGCAGAAGCAGGTGCGCCGCCACTCCGGGTTCCCCGGTGGTCTCAAGAGCCGGTCCTTCGCCGACGCCCACGACCGCAGGCCCGAGGAGAGCGTCCGCCGCGCCGTGCGGGGCATGCTGCCGAAGAACCGTCTCGGCCGGCAGATGCTGACCAAGCTCAAGGTGTACGCCGGGCCCGTCCACCCGCACGCCGCGCAGCAGCCCGTGCCCCTCGACCTCGCCGACGCCCGGCGCCCCGCGTAGGAGTCCTGAATGCCCCAGCCGCTCGTGCAGTCCACCGGTCGCCGCAAGGAGGCGATCGCCCGCGTCCGCCTGCGTCCCGCGTCGGGCGAGGGTGACGGGACGATCACCGTCAACGGGCGGACGCTCGAGAGCTACTTCCCCTCGAAGACCCACGTGATGATCCTCACGGAGCCGCTGCGGGTCACCGAGACGGCGGCGCTCTACGACGTGGACGCGACGATCCACGGCGGCGGTCCCACCGGCCAGGCCGGCGCGCTGCGCCTCGGCATCGCCCGCGCGCTGATCGACATCGACCCCGAGCTGCGCCCGACCCTCAAGCGGGCCGGCTTCCTCCGCCGCGACGCGCGCGAGAAGGAGTCGAAGAAGTACGGCCTCAAGAAGGCGAGAAAGGCTCCGCAGTACTCGAAGCGCTAGGGCTCTGAGCGGGGCCAGCCGGTGTTGAGGTTCGGTACGGACGGAGTTCGGGGTCGTGCGCTCACGGAGCTGACGCCGGAGCTGGTGCTCGCGCTCGGGCGCGCGGCGGGCCGCGTGTTCGACGTACCCGTCTGCGCCATCGCACGCGACACGCGGGAGTCGGGGCCCGTGCTGGAGGCGGCGCTCGCGGCCGGGTTGGCGGCCGAGGGCGTCGACGTCGTGCTGGTCGGGGTGGCGCCGACGCCGGCGGCGGCGTGGCTGGCGGCTGCGGACGGGGTGCTCGGAGCGGTGATCTCGGCCAGCCACAACCCGTACACGGACAACGGCGTGAAGCTGTTCGCACCCGGCGGACGGAAGCTCACGGATCCCGAGGAGGAGCGGCTCGAGGCCGAGCTGCACGCGCTCGTGGGCGCGACCACCCGGACCGACGGCGGCCTCGTCGGCGAGGTCCGCGAGGAACCCGCACTCGTCGAGCGGTGGGAGGAGTCGGTCGTGGCCTCGCTCGGGGGCCGATCGCTGGCCGGCCTGCGGGTGGTCGTCGACTGCGCGCACGGTGCTGCATCCTGGGTCGCGCCGGTGGTCCTGCGGACCCTCGGCGCGGACGTCCTGGTGCTCCACGCCGAGCCGGACGGCAGGAACATCAACCAGGGGTCGGGGTCGACGCATCCCGGCGCCCTGCAGCGGGCCGTCGTCGACGCCCGCGCCGACGCCGGCATCGCGCTCGACGGCGACGCCGACCGGGCGCTCGCGGTCGATGCCGACGGCCGCCTCGTCGACGGTGACCACATCATCGCCATCTCCGCCATCGACCGGAAGGCGCGCGGCGCGCTGCCGGGCGGCGCCGTCGTCGCCACGGTGATGGCGAACCTCGGGTTCCGCCGCGGCATGCAGGCGCACGACATCGACGTGGTCGAGGTGCCGGTGGGCGACCGCCACGTGCTCGCGGCCCTCGAGGAGCACGGCCTGGCCCTCGGTGGCGAGCAGAGCGGTCACGTCATCCACCGCGACCTCGCGACGACCGGTGACGGGGTCCTCACGGCCGTGCAGCTGCTGGACGTGATCGCGCACACGGGTACGCCGCTGTCCCGGCTCGCCGCGGACGCGATGACCCAGCTCCCACAGGTGCTCCGCAACGTCCGCGTCCGGCGGCCCGGTGCGGAGGTGGCGGCCGAGGTCACCGCCGAGGTCGAGGAGGCCGCCGCGGAGCTGGGCGGCAGCGGCCGCGTCCTGCTCCGGCCCAGCGGCACCGAGCCGCTCGTCCGGGTCATGGTCGAGGC
>DATFFY010000498.1:0-2490 GCA_035249805.1 Acidimicrobiales bacterium
CCTACCGGCGGGAGGGCCGCCGCGCGCCCGACCGCCCGCCGAAGCTCCTGGCCTGCGTGGTGGAGGAGGCGGCGCTCCTCGCCGACGCGGCCGGGGTCGCGCCCGAGCGGATCGTGCTCGGGGGCCGCTCGATGGGTGGGCGCATGTGCTCGATGGCGGTGGCCGACGGCCTCCCCGCCGCGGGCCTCGTGCTGATCGCCTATCCGCTCCACCCGCCCGGCAAGCCGGAGAACCTGCGCATCGAGCACCTGCCGAAGCTCGACCTGCCCGTGCTGATGGTCAGCGGGACGAAGGACCCGTTCGGCGCGCCGGCCGAGCTCGAGCGCCACGCCAAGGCGATCCCCGGCCCGGTCACCCACGTGTGGTTCGAGGGCAAGGGCCACGACCTCAAGGGCAGGGACGCCGAGCTCGCGGGGGTCGTCACGGACTGGGTGGCGGCACTGGGTTGACCCCCGGCGGCAGGACCGGGTCCTCGGGGTTCAGCTCCTCGAGCTCGTGGCGCGCCGTCTCCGGGTACGCGACGAACACGAGCACGCCGACGAGCAGCGGCCCGACCGACAGCGGCACGAGCGCAGGTCCGAGCCCGTCCCACCGGTCCGACAGCACGCCGGCGACGACGAGCCCGGTCACCGTGCCGACCACGCCCAACGCGGTGATCACGCCGTTCGCCCGGCCCCGCAGCGACGTCGGGAACAGCTCGGGGCCGTAGACCCCGAGCGCGGGGATGGCGGCCGCGGCGACGATCGACCCGACGATCGAGAGGACCCACATCTCCCAGCCCGAGGAGAGCATCTGGGCGACGAGGAGCGCGGTCCCCCCGATGAGCGCGACCGCGCCGACGCCGCGACGGCCGTGGGAATCGGCGAGCCGACCACCGACGATGACGCCGATGAGCCCGGGCAGGTTCGTGAAGATGTTGAACAGGCTGATCCGGCTGGCCGAGAAGCCCCGCTCGTCGCGGAGGAACTCGTTGAGCAGCTGCGACGCGGGGTCCTTGAACAGGGCCAAGAGGAGCGCCGCGCCGGCGAGGAGCGCGAGCCGGCGGCTGTGGCCCCGCATGGCCAGGTCGGTGTGCGGGACCTCGAAGCGGCGCGACTCCGGCAGGAGCCGGCCCGCCCACCTGATCGCGGGCAGGCCCGCCAGCGGGAGGACGAAGAGGATGCGCCAGGCCGGCTCGCCCAGGTCCGCCAGCGGCAGCGCGATCAGGCACACGCCGACCCCCAGCGCGCCGGAGAGCCCGAGGATCGTCACGCCGTAGGCCCGAGCGCCGGCGGGCATCTCCTCGGCCACGATCACCGTGAGCAGCACCGTGCACGCGGCGACCAGCATGCGGACCACGAGCTGGCTCATCGTCACGCCGACGAGGTTGGGGGCCAGCGCGCCGAGGGCGCAGGCCCCGCACCCCAGGCTCGAGCTCAGCAGGAGCAGGCGGCGCCGGCCCCGCCGGTCGGCCAGGGCGGTGATGAGCATCGTGGCCAGGGCCCCGACGCGCACGATCGCGAGCGTCGTGCTCTGGGCGGTCTTGCTCGCGTCGAACTCATCGGCCGCGAAGGTGACCGTCTGGGTGAGGATCGTGCCCAGGTAGCCGGCGACCAGCGCGATGGTGGCCAGCGCGCCGAGCGTGCCCGCGGCGCGGGCGTCGAGCACCTGGTTCGGCGCCCACCACGGTGCCCGCGTGCGGGCCGGTCGGCGGAGCGCGCTGCGGTGCAGCCACGCGAGCGGCACCATCCCGCCGGGGAAGCCCGCGGCCAGCTTGTACTCGAGCACCTCGGTCACCTGCCCGTCGTCCTCCGTGACGACGCGCTCGTAGTCCTGGAACGGGCCCACCGCGGCCACGAAGCGCCCGGGCGCGACCTCCGCCTCCTCCACGACGACGTCGCGGCGTGGGGTCCAGGTCCCGTCGTCGGCGGCCCGCGCCGAGGTGGTGGTGCGGGTCAGGTGGGGCATGTCGGCTACGTGCCGTCAGGCGTGGCGTCGTCCTGGTCACGGGCGGCCTGCTCGCGGGCCGCCCGCTTGTTGGCGATGGCCAGCAGGCCCGCGAACAGGGCGATGGGCACGAGGACGAAGAGCAGCTCGTCCCAACCGCCCTGGTGCGCGAAGACCATCGGGCTCATCCAAGCACGAGGAGGGCGGCGGCCACGAACGACGCCGCCGCGGCGGCGGCCACGGTCCAGGTCACCCGCATGCCACGACGCCGGCCGACGCGGGCCAGGGCGCCGTCGTGCACGAGGACCACCGCACCGAGGTGGCCGCCGAGGAGCGCGACCAGCTGCACCCACTGCACCCAGTCGGCCGAGGCGAGCGTGTAGTCGATCGTCATGTCGATCGTGCCGAACAGGTCCCACCCCTCCCCGAGCGGGTCGGACAGCAGGGCGAGGAAGCTCTGGCCCTCCGCCAGGACCGGCGGAAGGTTGTCGGCGAGGAACCACGTGGCCCCGATCGGCACCAGCGCGAGGCCGAGCAGCACCGCGAGGGGCGCGGTCGGCCGCG
>DATFFY010000499.1:0-3985 GCA_035249805.1 Acidimicrobiales bacterium
GCGAAGGTGGCCAACCCGGGCTCGGCGCAGCTGCGATTCGACTCGGGCACGCTGCAGATCCGCGACGAGGTGTTCGACGCCGGCTCGGCCGACGAGCAGGTCGTGGCCAACGTGACCGTGCAGGCCAACGGCGGCTTCACCGTGAACAGCCTGTCGTTCCCGCCGATCCCGCCGATCGACGGGCCGCTCGGCGACGTGAACATCTCGATCGAGTTCCACGAGGGGAGTGGGAACGTCAACCCGCTCAACGGGGCGATGACCCTCGGCTTCCGCATCACGATCCACGCGGACGGCGGCGGCGTCGGCAGCAACTGCCGCATCCCGAACATCCAGATCAACTCCTCGACCGCGGCATCCGGCGGCGTGCCGTACAACCACGCCAACGGTCGGGTCACGCTCGCGGACCACACGTTCTCCGTGCCCGAGGCGACGGGCTGCAGCACCTTCCCGGTGAACGTCAACGACGAGATCAACGACGAGCTCGGCCTCCCCTCGCCGTCGGGCCAGAACCACGCCGTGTTCAGCGGGTTCTTCACGCCGATCCTGAACCGGGCGCTGGTGGCGTCCTTCAGCGCCACGCCGCAGGCCGGCCCCGCGCCGCTGGAGGTCGCCTTCGACGCGTCGAGCACGTTCCACACCCGCCCGATCACGAGCTACCAGTGGGACTTCGACGGCAACGGCACGTTCGACCAGTCCACGGCCAGCCCGACGACGAGCACGACCTACACCACCGCGGGCACCCGGACCGTGCGGCTGCGCGTCACCGACGCGGACGGGGACATCGCCGAGACCACCCGCCAGGTGGTCGTCGGCCCGCCGGCCCCGGACGTGGTGATCGAGAAGACGGGCGATCCCAACGTCATCGTCGGCGACACGACCGACTTCACGATCCAGGTGGACAACGTGGGTGGCGCGGCCACCTCGGGGACCACGACGGTCACCGACACCCTGCCGGGCGGCCTGTCCTTCGACAGCGCCTCCGGCACCGGGTGGAGCTGCGGCGCGACCGGCCCGGTCGTGACCTGCACCTCGACCGAGGTCGTCCCGGCCTTCACGGGTTCGTTCCCCGATCTCACGATCACCGCCGTGGCCGACGGCACCACCGCCGACGTCACCGTGACGAACACGGCGGCGGTGACGACCGACGGGGAGCTGTTCCTCGGGAGCTCGGACACCGCCGACATCCTCCTGATCCCCGAGGGGATCGACCTCCAGGTCACGAAGGTGCACGACGAGGACGACGGCCTGTTCGTCGGGCAGCGGGCCACCTACGTGATCTCCGTCGAGAACATCGGCACGGAGCCGGCCGAGCAGCTCGTCCAGCTCACCGACGACCTGCCCGACGGCGTCGATGTCGTCAGCGTCTCGGGCGGCCTCGACTGGGTGTGCTCGCACGCCCTCGACGTCGTCTCGTGCTTCACCGACCAGGACGTCGCGCCGGGTGGGTCGCTCGACGACGTCCGGATCCGCGTCGAGCTCACCACCGACGTGGTGTCGCCGCTCTCCAACACCGCCAGCGTGACGGTGGACGGCGAGAGCAACGCGGCCAACAACTCGGACACCGACACCGGTGAGGTGCTCGGCTACGAGGTGGACTACGAGATCTTCAAGGCCCAGCTCGGCGACCTCGTCGTGGGTGAGCCCGGCACGTACGGCATCGGTGTGCAGAACATCGGGACCGCCACCGGCGGCGGGACGGTGACCGTCGTCGACGAGCTGCCGGCGGGCATCACCTACGTGGGCTTCAGCGCCGACGACTGGAGCTGCGGAGCCGTCGACCAGACCGTCACCTGCACGCACCCTGGTGGTGTCGAGGGTGGCGACCTCCTGCCCGGCATCACCCTCCAGGTCGCCGTCGACGAGGCCGCCCTGCCGGGCGTGACCAACACCGCGACCGTCAGCGGGGCCGGCGACGTGAACGAGGCCAACGACAGCGCCAGCCACACCAGCACGGTGCGGCGCCCGGTGGCCGACCTCACGATCTCGAAGAGCCACGTGGGCAACTTCGAGACGGGCTCGAACGGCAGCTACACGATCACGGTCAGGAACCTGGCGGTGGAGCGGGCCGACGGCCCGACCACGGTCGTGGACAGCCTTCCCGCCGGTGTGGGCTTCGTGAGCGCCACGGGGACCGGATGGGTGTGCGACGCCAGCGCGCTGCCCCAGGTGACCTGCACCTACGCGGACCCGATCGCCGGTCTGGACTCGGCCCCGCCGATCACCCTCGTGGTGTCGGTGCCCGACGGCGCGCCGGAGATCGTCACCAACCAGGTGGCCGTCTCGAACGCGGCCGACTCCGACACGAGCGACAACGGCGCGGCCGACCCGACGCGGATCGACCGACGGGCGCAGGCGCCGACCACCCTGGAGGCCGACGCGATCGTGCTCCGGCTGAACGTGATCCCGCTCCCGCGGATCTCGATCTCGGTGCTCAACGCGCCGTACGCCGTGCTGACCTCGGACGGGGAGCCCGTCCCCGGGAAGCTCGTCACGTTCCGCACGCTGAACGGCTCCGCCGTGCTCTGCAGCGCGGTGACGGACGCGGACGGCGTCGCCACGTGCCCGGGTGACCTGGCGACCTACCTCGCCACGCTGACGTCCCTGCGGTACCACGCGGACTTCGACGGCGACTTCGACCACGCGGCCGCCCACGACGAGGCGGCGATCATCCACCTCAACGGGCTCAAGCTCCTGTAGTCGTCACGGATCGGGGGCGCTGGACCGCCGTGCTCCGGCTCGGCGGTCCGCCGCGCCCGCGCCCGTCACGGCACGAGGTCGCGGGCCAGCTCGGTCCCGGCGTACTCGAGGTGCCGCTCGACCACGTGCAGCGCGCAGCGCGGACTGCGGGGGTCGGCGAGGCAGGACGTGAGGACCGGCGGCAGGGCCCGGTCCGACGGAGCGTCGAACAGCGGGGCGTACGCGAGCGCCCGCAGGAGCGGGGCGGTGAGCGGACCGATGGACACGAGCTCCTCGTAGCTCGTGTACGGCAGCAGGAACCCGATGTCGCCCGACGCGTCGACGTAGCTGAACTCCGCCTCCGGGATGATGTAGCCGAGCGACGCGTGGGTCAGCCCGAGGAGGGCGACGTGGGCGCGCGGGCCGGCGAGCGCGCGGATCTCGTCGCCGAACGTGCCCGTCGCCTCTCCGGGGATGGTGACCAGCTCGAGCCCCGCCATCGCGCCCCCGATCGTGATCCGCGTGACGTCGACGGTCGCGACGGGCGTGAGCTGCGGCAGGTCGACGAGCCCGGCACCGACCGCCTCGCCCACCACCGGGATGTCGGCCACGGGCAGGTCGAGGAAGTCGTAGTAGCCGTTGAAGGCTCCGGTGGCACCGGCGGCGAGGAAGAGCGGGTTGGTGACGGGCAGGGCCACGGACGCGCGGCGCACCTCGAGCGTGGGCGCCAGGACCCGGCCCCGCGGCAGGGCCAGCACCGACGCGGCGATCCCCTCGCCGCGGCAGCGCGCGACGCCGTACGCCCCGTCGGCCGGGTGGGCACACCCGGCCCGGGTCCCGGACGGCGAGGCGTCGGCGATCGGCCCGTTCACGTAGAGCGCCACCCCGCCCCGCAGCTCCAGGAGGTCGAGGGCGCCGAGCACGAAGTCCGGATGGGGGAGGGGCACCTGTTCGCGCAGGGTCGTCGGGTGCGCGTTGAACTGCAGCAGGCTTCCCACGACGCCCCCGCTGGCGGCGTCGCGCGCATCGAGCAGGGTGGCCACGGCATCGGTGTCGGCGTCCGGGTCGACGATCCGCGGCCGACGGTACGAGTTGAACTCGGGGGCCGGGCCGTGGCGCTCCTCGAGCGTCACCGCTCGCAGGTCGGCCAGCGCGGCCTGCACGGCCCGCACCGAGCCCGGCACGAGCACGTCGCGGACCCACGAGCGGGGCACGCCGCCCCAGAGGCCCTGGAGGTCGGGCCCGGCGTGGGTGTGGGTCGTGCTGAAGAGGACGGCGGAGGCCGGGACGCCGGTCGCCCGCTCGATCG
>DATFFY010000500.1:0-6626 GCA_035249805.1 Acidimicrobiales bacterium
CGAGGACCTCGTCCCAGGTGAACCGGGGCCGCACGGCCGCGATCGCGTCCCGGGCTGCGGTCCGGGCGGCCTCCGAGCGGAGGAGGCCGTCGAGGGCGTCGTGGAGCGCCCCCACGTCGCCGCTCGGGACGGTGGCGCCGAGGCCCTCTGCGGCGACGAGGTCGGCCAGGGCGTCCCCCTGGGTCGCCACGACGGGCAGCCCGGCCCAGAGGTAGTCGAGGATCCGCGTCCGGAACGAGTACGCGGTCTCGACGTGGTCGAGGTGCGTCGACACGCCGAGGTCGGCCTCGAGCAGGACGTCCTGGCGCTCGTCGTGGGGCACCCAGCCCTCGTTGAAGAACGCGTGGGTGCCGGTCAGGCCGAGCTCGCCGGCGAGGCGCTGCGCGTCGACGGCCATCCGCATCGTGGGGATCTCGGGGTTCGGGTGCGTGAGCCCCATGAAGTACAGCCGCACGTCGGGTTGCGACGCGCGCAGGCGGTCGACGGCCCGAAGGAGCGTGAGGGGGTCGAACCAGTTGTAGATGCCGCCGCCCCACAGCAGGAGCGGGTCCGAGGGGCCGATGCCCGGCACCACGCCGCGCACCGCCGGTCGACGGTGCTGGGGCGGGGTCGACGACAGGCCGAAGGGGACGACGTCGATCAGCGACCGGAGGCTCGGGTCGGCGTCGTAGGTGCGGGGGTTGACGCGCCCGAGCCCGGCGAGCTGGCCGAGCCAGAGGTCGCGCTGCTTCTCCGAGGCGCAGAGGAGGAAGTCGGCCCGCCGGAGCTGGTGGTTGAGGATCGACACCGCCCCGTGGACGGCCCGGCGGCGGCCCTCGTCCGTCCCGGCCTCGTGGCCCTGCTCGAGCTGCTCGAGGTGCATGGGGTCGTAGATGTCGGCGACGACGATCTTGTCGTCGGCGGTGAGGAAGGGCCGGCCGCCGAGCACCCAACCCTGCGCGACGACGATCTCCGCGGCCTCGGCCGCGGACCGCAGCGCGGCCTCCCCCGTGGCGACGAGCACCGGGTAGTCGCGCGCCGGTGGCTCTCCCGGCTGGAGCGACGCGAGCGTGACCGCGTGGTGGGCGGCCAGGGCGTCGGCGATGGCGAGGGCGCGGATGGCGGGGCCGGCGAGCTCGCGGCCGAGGCGGTCGGCGGTGACGACCAGGATCCGGCGGCGGTCAGCCATCGGCGGCGATCGACCAGCGCCCCGGGATCGACACGTGCCCGCCCATGGTCTCGGGCGCGTCGCCCGGGGTCACGTCGAAGCGGGCGACCCGGTGCCGGTTGGAGATGTGCGTCGCCGCCGTGCGGTCGGTCAGCGCCACGCTGACCTCGTAGCTGTTGGGCAGCAGGGGCAGCGCGTCGACGGTGAACGTCGCGGTGCCGTGCCCGTCGATGGAGGCGGGCACGACGCCCGCGTCCTTGGTGTTGGGCACCGACAGGACGATGCCGTCCGGCGTGTAGAGGACGATCGAGAAGACCGGCTCGGGCACCTCCTCGTCCGCCTCCCAGGCGACCTGGATGGCCAGCGGCTCGCCGGTGCGCACGACGTGGGTGGGACGGCCGCCGCCGTCGAGGAGGAGCACGTCGGTGATGCGGGCCTCGCCCGTGCCCCAGCGCACGCCCCCGCCCGCCTCGACCGCGGCCTCCGGCTCCATGCCGGCCAGGTACTCGTCGATGACGTCGCCGGCGTCGCCGATGGCCTTGCACTGGCCCCGCTCCAGCCACATGGCCCGGTCGCACATCGACCGGATGGCGGAGAGGCTGTGGGTGACGAGGACGATCGTCTTCCCCTGCTTGCGCAGCTCGGCGAACTTGGCGCTGCACTTCCTCTGGAAGAGCTCGTCGCCGACGGCCAGGACCTCGTCCACCACCAGGACGTCGGGGTCGACGTTGATGGCGACCGAGAACCCGAGGCGGACGTACATGCCCGACGAGTAGTTCTTCACCGGCATGTCGATGAACTGGCCGAGCTCGGCGAACTCGACGATGTCGTCGAACCGCCGGTCGAGCTCCTTCTTCGGCAGCCCGAGGATCGACCCGTTGAGGTACACGTTCTCCCGACCCGACAGCTCGGGGTGGAACCCGGCGCCGAGCTCGAGGAGGGCGGAGAGCTTGCCGTCCACCTGCACCGACCCGCCGTCCGCGCGGTAGATGCGGGAGATCACCTTGAGGAGCGTGCTCTTGCCGGACCCGTTGCGACCGAGGAACGCGAACGTCTCGCCGTGCCGGATGTCGACCGACACATCGTCCACGGCGAGGAACTCCTCGTACCGCGCGCGACGGCCGCGCATCAGCGTGGCCTTCAAGCTCTGGTTGCGGTCGTGGTAGAGGCGGAAGCGCTTCGAGACGCCGTCCACCTCGATGGCGTGGTGCGGGTCCACTACAGCTCCTCGGCCAAGCGGCCCTCCGCGCGACGGAAGACCCACCAGCCGAGCGCCAGGCTCGCGGCCGACCACGCGACCACGTAGGCGATCGTGCTCGCGGTCGGCCAGCGGAGGTCGTAGAAGAGGTCGCGGAACGCCTCCACGAAGCGCGTCATCGGGTTGAGGAGGATGATGTCGCGGGCCGGGACGTCCATCCCGAGGAGCTCCTCCTCCTTCGGCACGAGCTCCAACGGGTAGATGATCGGGGTCAGGTAGAACCACACCTGCAGCACGATGCCGATCAGGTGGCGCATGTCCCGGAAGTACACGTTGGCCACCGCGAGCATCAGCGCGATGCCGAGCGAGAACGCCGTGAGCACCACGATGAGCAGGAGCGCCGGCACCAGCCAGGGCAGGACCATGTTCCCGGCGATGAGCAGCGCCACGACGAGCACGCCCATCTCGATGAGGAACGTGATGAGGAACGAGCCGACGGTGGCGCCGACGAGGATCTGCCGTGGGAACCACACCTTGCGGATGAGGTTGGCGTTGCCCACGAGGCTCTCGGTCCCGCCGGTCATGCTGTTGGCGAGGAATCCCCACGGCAGGAGGCCGCACAGCAGGAACAGCGCGAACACGTCGAGGTCGCTCGGATCGCCGGGATCCACGTCGATCTTGAGGATCACCGCGAACACGATCGTGTACACGAGCATCGACGCGAGCGGGTTCAGGAGCGACCAGGCCCAGCCGAGCGCGGACCGCTTGTACTTCCCGCGGAGCTCGCGCAGGGTGAGGTTCGCGAGCAGCTCGCGGTGCATCGTCAGCTCGGAGGGGCGGGAGGACATCGGAGGCAAACGTTAGGCTGCCGCGGTCGTGAGGATCATCGTGGCGTCGGCCCACTACCCCCCGAACTTCACGAGCGGCGGCACGCTGCAACCCCGCAGGCTGGCTCGAGGGCTCCGAGATCGGGGCCACGCCGTGTCGATCTTCGCGGGCTGGTTGGGGGATCGTCCGCCCCTCACGACGTGGGACGAGGTCGACGAGACCGGTCTCCCGATCCGGTGGATCTCCGTGACGCCGTGGACCGGGTGGGACGATCCGCGGAACTTCGACAACCCCGAGGTGGCGGCCGCGTTCGCCGACCACCTGGCCGAGGTCCGGCCCGACGTCGTGCACCTCCACTCGATCCAGACGCTGGGGGTCGGTCTGGTGGAAGCGGCCCGCGAGGCGGGGACGCGGGTCGTGGTGACAATGCACGACTTCTGGTGGACCTGCGCCCGGCAGTTCCTCGTCGACCGGGACTTCCACCCCTGCTCCGAGGTCGTCGACCTGGGTGGTTGCCAGTGCGAGCAGGGCCGGGCGGCCCTGGACCGCCGCAACGCCCGGCTGGCCGAGGGGCTGCGGAGCGCCGACCTCGTGCTCGCCCCGTCCCGCTCGGCCGCGGCGATCCTCGTCGCCAACGGTGTCGCAGGGGGTCGGGTGGAGGTCGACGAGAACGGGATGGACGAGGGGCCACCTCCCGGGCTCCACGCGCCGGCGGAGCGGGTCCGGTTCCTCTTCACCGGCGGGCCCGATCCCATGAAGGGCTGGCCCGTGCTCCGCGCCGCGGTGGCCGAGCTCGCCGGTGTCGGCGGGTGGTCGCTCGACGCCTACGGGTTCGGGCCGGAGCACCGGAGCGACCTGCCCGCCGGCGCACCGGTGGCGCTCCACGCGGCCTACCCGCCGGAGGAGGCGGACGCCGTCTTCGGGGCCGCCGACGTGCTGGTCGTCCCGTCGGTGATGCGCGAGTCGCACTCGCTCGTGACCCGCGAGGCCCTCCGGCGAGGGCTGCCGGTGGTGACCTCCGCCTGCGTCGGCCCCGAGGAGGTGGTCGAGGACGGCGTCAACGGACTCGTCGTGCCGGCCGACGATCCTGCGTCGCTGGCCCGCGCCATGGCCCGCCTCACGGGCGATGTCGACGGGCTCGACGCGATGGCGGCGGCTGCGGTGACCGTGGCGACGCGCTCGATCATCGACCAGGTGCACGGCCTCGAGGCCCGCTACCTGTCGCTCCTGGCCGCGCCGACGCCCGCCGTGCCGGACGGCCCGCCCGTGCGGCTCGTGCTGTTCGTCGCCGGCATCGAGGGCGCACCGCTGCGCTACCGCGTCCGCCTCCCCGCGGAGGCACTGGCCGACCTCGGCGTCGAGAGCGAGGTGCGTCACTTCTTCGACCCCGACCTGCCGAAGCTCGCTGCGCTCGCGGACGTCGTCGTGCTGTACCGAGTGCCGGCCACGACCCACGTGCTCGCGACGATCGCCGCCGCCCACGCGGCGGGTCGGCCGGTGCTGTTCGACGCCGACGACCTCATCTTCGCCCCCGACGTCGCGGAGCAGATCCCCGCGCTGCAGATCCTGCCGGAGCACGACGCCGCGCTCTGGCTCGAGGGCGTGCACCGCTACCGAACGACCCTGGAGCACTGCGACGGCTTCATCGGCAGCACGCCCGCGCTCGTGGAGGGGGCCATCGCGCGCACGGGCCTGCCCGCCTGGTGCTTCCCGAACGGGATCGGCAAGGTGCTCGCCCGCCGCGCCGACGCGGCCCGCCTCGCGCCGCGCCCCGTCGGCCCCCTGCGCATCGGGTACCTCAGCGGCACCGACACCCACGACCTCGACTGGGCGCACGTTGCCCCCGCCGTCGCGCAGGTGCTCGAGGGCCATCCGACGGCCCGCCTGCAGCTCGTCGGCCACGTCCCCGACGACCCGGTCCTCGAGCCGTTCGCGGACCGCGTCGACCGCCTGCCGTTCACGCACTGGCTCGAGCTCCCCGCGATCCTGCGAACCACGGACGTGAACCTCGCGCCGCTCGCGCCGGGGTCGGTCTTCAACGAGGCGAAGAGCGCGATCAAGTGGCTCGAGGCGGCCCTCGTCGCCACGCCGACGGTCGCCAGCCCGACCGAGCCGTACATCGCAGCCATCGACCACGGCCGCACCGGGCTCCTCGCCACCGAGCCGAGGGAGTGGGCGACGGCCCTCGACGCGCTGCTGTCGGACCCGCTTCGCCGCCACCGCATGGGCGACGCCGCGCACCGGGCCGCGCTCCTCGAGCTGTCGCCCGCCGTGCAGGGCCGGCGGTACCTCGCCATCCTCCTGGCCGCCGTGGTGTCGGGGCCCGACCTGCGACCTCGCACGTACGACGGCGTGGTGGTGGAGGAAGCGCCGCGGCCCTTCGTGCTCGAGCCGTACGGCGATCTCGCCGCCGACGTCGTGGAGCGCAAACGGCGGGCCGAGCTGAGATGGCGCCGCGTCGCGGACATCGGCCGCCGGACGCAGGGATCGGTGCGCGACGACGGCCTCGTGCGCACCGCCGGCCGGGCCGTCCGGCGCCTGCTCCGGGTGGCACGCCCCGGACGTGCCCGGTAGGTTCCTGCGCCCCACCACAGAGGTACCTGAGTGTCCGTCACGCGACGAACCTGGGCGCGCGCCGCGCTCTGTGCGGCGTTCGTCGTGCTCGTGCCCGCACTGACCGCGGGGGCGGCCCCGCGCGCCGACGCCCGAGGCGCCACCCTCGTGCACGAGACGCCGCTGGCGCCGGCCGGGGCGGGCGAGATGGTGGTCGCCCTCACCTTCGACGACGGCCCGCACCCTCGGTACACGCCCGCGATCCTCGACGTCCTCGCCCGGTACGGGGTGCAGGCGACGTTCTTCGCCCTTGGCCGCGAGGCCGAGCGCCACCCCGACCTCGTGCAGCGGATCGTCGCCGAGGGGCACGCCATCGCCAACCACACCTGGGACCACCCCGACCTGCGGACGCTCGACGAGCAGCAGTTCGCGCACCAGGTCGACCACACGAACGACGTGCTGCACTCGATCTCGGGGCATCGGCCGATCTGCGCCCGGCCGCCGTACGGCCGGTCCGACCCGAACGTGACGAGCCGCCTCGCGGCCCGAGGGCTGACCAACGTCGTGTGGAGCATCGACTCGCGCGACTTCGCCAAGCCGGGCGCCGGGGCCATCGTCGACAGCGCCCTCGACGGCCTGCACCCCGGCGCGATCATCCTGCTCCACGACGGCGGCGGCAACCGCGACCAGACGATCGAGGCGCTGCCCACGATCATCGAGCGCATCCAGGCCGCGGGCCACCGGATCGCGCCGATCTGCCGAGCGGACCCGAACGCTCCCGCGCCCCCGCCGCCGGCTCCCGTCGCGCCCGAGCCGATCGCGCCCCCGGCGCCCGTCGAGGACCCGGACCCCCATCCGCCGGCCGGTGCGATGACCGTGGCCGAGGGGCTGCAGCACGGA
>DATFFY010000501.1:0-2054 GCA_035249805.1 Acidimicrobiales bacterium
CTGGGTGGGAGCGCCCCACTGGCTCACGACGTAGGCCACGCCCGTCATCGGTGCGCGGCCTCCTGCCAGGCGCCGAGCGTCCAGCCCGCGCCGACGCACCCCATCGCGAGGGCGGCGGCCAGGTGGTGCGAGAGCCGGGCCCGGCGCTGATCGGAGCCGACCCGCTCCACCGCGAAGACGCCGGCGAACCCGGCGCCCACCACGGGCACGATGCGGCCCCGCGCGCTCGAGAGCGCGAGGACGAGCAGCCCCACCACGGGGAGGGCCAGGAGAACCTGCTGCCGGCGCTGGGGGCGGTCCCCCGACGTGCGCCAGTACGCGACCTTGGCCCGCCCGAAGCGGACGTACTGCCGCCACAGGTCGGCGAAGGTGGCGCGGGGCAGGTAGCCCGAGCGCAGCGACGCCTCGAACCACACGAGGCCGCGCGCCGCCATGCGGCGGTTCAGGTCGAAGTCCTGGTTCGTGACGAGCCGCTCGTCCCAGCCCCGCGCCTCGAGCAGCTCGGCCCGGCGGAACGCGCCGAGGTAGACGGTGTCGCTCGGGCCGCTCTGCGTCGACCGGCGGTACGGCGAGCCGCCCATGGCGTAGCGGTTGTTCAGCGCCCGGGCGATGCCCACGGAACGGGCCGAGCCGTCGCGGGCCACCGCGTGCTGCGCGCCGCCCACGACCGCGACCTCGGGCCGGTCCTGGAGCACGCGGACGCAGGTCCGGACGTAGTGGGGCTCGATCCGGGTGCGGGCGTCGACCCGGCACACGATCTCGCCGGTCGCGTAGCGCAGCCCGACGTTCAGGTTGGTGGGGGTGGTCGCCTCATGGTTGGCGAGCACCGCGGTGTGGTGGAACGCGTGCTGGGCCAACGCGGCGCCGGCCGCCGCGGCGGTGCCGTCGGTGGAGCTGCCGTCGACGACGACCACCTCGATGCGGTCGAGCGGGTAGTGCTGCTCCGCCACGCAGGCGATGCACGCCGCGATGTCGGCCACCTCGTTCCGGGCCGGGATGACGACGCTGACGAGCGGGTGCTCGCTCATCGGCCCCGCCCCTCGCTGCCGAAGAAGCTCCGGGCCGTGCGCCCGATGATGCGGGCGTCGGTGCGCAGGCTCTGGTGGCGGAGGTACCAGAACTCGTACTGGAGCTTCTCGAGCGCGGCGGTCTCGTTCCCGGCATAGCCGTACTTCACCTGCGCCCAGCCCGTGAGGCCGGGGCGGACGAGGTGGCGGAGCCGGTAGAAGGGGAGCTTGTCGGTCAGCTCCTCCACGTAGTGGGGCTGCTCGGGTCGGGGACCCACGACGCCGAGGTCGCCCTTGAGGATGTTGAGCACCTGGGGGAGCTCGTCGAGGTGCGTGATCCGCAGGAGGCGGCCGACCTTCGTGATGCGGGGGTCGTCCTCGGTGGTCCACGCGGCCGGGCCCGATGCTGCAGGCACCATCGTGCGGAGCTTCACCAGGGTGAAGGGCTGCCCGCCCTTGCCGATGCGCTCCTGGCGGTAGAGCAGCGGGCCGCGGTTGCCGGCGAGGTTCGCCACCCACACGATCGGGAGCAGGACCACCAGCGCGACGAGTCCGACCAGGGCGAAGGGAACGTCGAAGAGGCGCTTGGCCCGGCCGTAGCGGGTGCGGTGGAGCTCGCCGATGTCGAAGAACAGCGACGCCCGCTCCAGCTCGGACACCGGGAGCTTGCCGAGCCACTCCTCGTAGAAGCCGGACAGGGTGCGCACCCGGACGCCCCGTTCGTGGAGCACGGCGGCTTGGGCCACGACGGCGTCGGCGTCCTGTGCGGCGCGGTCGAGCACCAGCACGGTCGGAGCGTGGTCCCGGTGGACGGCCAGGAGGGGCGGCTCGGCCCCGACCGTCCCCCCCGCCTCCTCGACGGTGAGGCCGGCCACCACGGAGGCGGGCCGCTCGGGCAGTCCGTGGAGCTCGAGGTCCAACGCCGCGACCTCGTCGGACCGGCCGACCACGACGACGCGGTCGCGGGCCTCGGCCCGAAGCCGCCCCCCGGCGGCGATGCGGATGCAGAGCCGGTACCAGTCGGGCAGCAGCAGCGCCGCCCCGAAC
>DATFFY010000502.1:0-2019 GCA_035249805.1 Acidimicrobiales bacterium
AGCGGTTCCGAGAGCTCACCGCCGCGCCCCGGCCCGGGCGGTGGCGCGTCCTGGGCGGCAACGACCTGCGAGCCGAACAGCGCGAGCGCCAGCAGGACGGCCGCTGCCCCACCCATCCCCGCCGCCCGCCCCGATCTCCGCATCCGGCCGACGGTAGTGCAGCGCCTACCGTGCGGCGATGCTCCATCGCACTCCCCGCGCCGCGGCCGTCCTCGTCCCGCTGCTGCTGCTGGCCGCCTGCGGGGACGACGACGAGTCCTCCACGACGACCGTCGAGATCACCGGGGACGTGACCGTGCTCGCGGCGTCGTCGTTGACGGACGCCTTCGAGGAGATCGCGCTGGCCTTCGAGATCGCGCACGTCGGCAGCGACGTGCACCTCAGCTTCGACGGATCGTCCGCGCTGGCCACCCAGATCCAGGAGGGCGTTCCCGCCGACGTGTTCGCGTCCGCCGACGAGGCGAGCGCCGCGAAGGTCACCGCCGCAGGCCTCGATGTCGACGGTGTGGTGCCGTTCGCCTCCAACCGCCTCCAGATCGTCGTCCCGCGGGGGAACCCCGGGAGCGTCACGGCGCTGGCCGACCTCGCCGAGGCGGACCTGCGACTCGCGCTGTGCGCCCCCGAGGTCCCGTGCGGCCGGTACGCGGCGCAGGCCTTCGAGCGGGCCGGGATCGCCGCCCCCGCGGCCAGCCAGGAGGAGAACGTCCGGGGCGTTCTGACCAAGGTCGCCCTCGGCGAGGCCGACGCGGGGATCGTGTACGTCACCGACGTGGTGTCCGACCCCGACGTGCAGGGCGTGGACCTGCCCGACGAGGTGCAGGTGCCGGCCGTCTATCCCGCGCTCGTGCTGCGGGCCGCCGCCAACCTCGACGCCGCGGCCGCCTTCGTGGCGTTCCTGGTGACGCCGCAGGCGCAGCGGATCCTGTCAGCGCACGGCTTCGGTCCGCCCGCCCCCTGACGCGGGTTCAGACCTACTCCCGGTAGTACGTGCGCCGGGTCGGGATCACCTCGTCCTCCTCGACCACGGTGCGGCGGGTGCGCGGACCCCAGATGATCATCGTCCACAGCAGGCCGATGGCGCCCACGATCATCAGGATCACGCCGACGGCCTGGATGTCGACGCCCTCCACGCTCCGCTCGACGGCAAACGCGAGGATCGCGCCCACCGCCATGATGAACACGCTCACGCCGATTCCCATGCTCTCCTCCTCGGGTGCCGCTGCGAGTGCTGCCGATCTACCCCTGCAGCCGACCAGGTAGTCCGGCGCCCTCGATCACGGGGACGTGCAGCTCGACCGACGCGGGCCAGTGGCGTGGGGCGCGCCGTACGTAGGCCCGCACGACGCGGCGCAGCACACCGACGTCGAGCACCGCGGCGAAGAGGACGAGCGGACGCATCGCGCGGGCGGTCGGTCAGGCCCGGCTGCGGAAGACGCTGTAGCCCCCAGGCCCGACGGCGCAGGCGGCCACGAGGAGGAGGATCCCGAACAGGACCTGTCCCTGCAGCAGCTGCACCACACCCACCACGGCGATGATCACCGCGAGCAGCCATACAGCCATGACGTCGACCTCCTGCGTCGTTCGGTGTCGGTCTTCTCCCCCTGGGGGCGGGTCGTGAAACGCGTCCGCCCCGTTGCCCGCTTCGCGTGGGAATGGGTCGTGTGCCCCATGGGCAGCCGTTCCGTCGTCGCGTACGGTCAGGCCATGGCCCGCCGGACGCGCGCTCGCTGACCCCTCGTGCCCGCGCCCTTCCACACCGTCCTCGCCGCCGCGCAGGAAGGCGCCGAGTGGGCCGTCGGCGAGCTGTACCGCGCGCACGCCCCTGCCATCGAGCGGTACCTGCGGGCGCAGGAGCCTCGGGAGCACGCGGACATCGCGGCCGACACGTGGCTCGACGCGGCCCGCAACCTCCGGACGTTCCGCGGTGATGAGGACGGCTTCGCCGGCTGGCTCTTCACCATCGCCCGGCGGCGGCTGGTCGACCACCGCCGGGCCCGGCGCCGCCGCCCCGTGGACCCC
>DATFFY010000503.1:0-4305 GCA_035249805.1 Acidimicrobiales bacterium
GATCGCCGCCGCGAGGGCAGCCGTGGGCCGTCCGGCGCGCCGGGCCAGGAGCCACCACAGGCCGAGGAGCAGCGCGGGCCACACCAGGTAGAACTGCTCCTCGACGGCCAGCGACCAGTAGTGGACGACCGGGCTCGGCACGTCGCCCGGCGCGAAGTAGTCCGTGCGGGCCTGGACGAACCGCCAGTTGGCCGACCACAGCGCCGACCACCGCACGTCCTCGGCCACCGCGAGCTGCTGGGCCCGGTCGAGCAGGTGGATCGAGGCGAAGACGGCGCCGCCCAGGGCCAGCGCGGAGGCGGGGAGGAGGCGGCGCATGCGCCGGGCGTAGAACCGGGGGAGCCGGAGGCGCCCGTCCGCCACGAGCTCGGCCACGAGGAGCCGGGTGATGAGGTACCCGGACAGCACGAAGAACACGTCGACGCCGACGAACCCGCCCGAGATCGCGGCGAAGCCGGCGTGGTAGGCCACGACGAGGAGGACGGCCACCGCCCGGAGGCCGTCGAGGTGCGGGCGGTAGCCCTGGTGGTCTGGGGACCCGCCCATGACGGGTGCCCAACGTAGGCGGATGCGCAGGGCGGCTCCGCATCGGAGGTAGGGTGTTCTCCCGTGGTTGCGTCGAACGATCCGCACACGGAGGTCCCCCGGTGACCAAGCACATCTTCGTCACGGGGGGCGTGGCATCGTCCCTCGGGAAGGGCATCACGGCGTCCTCGCTCGGGCGCCTGCTGAAGGCTCGTGGCCTGCGGGTCACGATGCAGAAGCTCGACCCGTACATCAACGTCGACCCCGGGACGATGAACCCGTTCGAGCACGGCGAGGTGTTCGTCACCGACGACGGTGGGGAGACCGACCTGGACCTCGGGCACTACGAGCGCTTCATCGACGAGAACCTCACGCGCGACTCGAACGCCACGACCGGCTCGATCTACTCGGCGGTCCTCGCGGCGGAGCGGCGCGGGGACTACCTCGGCAAGACGGTCCAGGTCATCCCGCACATCACCGACGAGATCAAGCGGCGCATCACACGCCTGGCCACCGACGAGGTCGACGTGGTCATCACCGAGGTCGGCGGCACCGTGGGCGACATCGAGATCCTGCCGTTCCTCGAGGCCATCCGGCAGTTCCGCCTCGACGTCGGGCGCGGCCAGGTCTGCTACGTGCACGTCACGCTCGCGCCGCAGATCGTGGCCGAGCAGAAGACGAAGCCAACGCAGCACTCGGTGACCGAGCTGCGGGCCCGGGGCATCCAGCCCGACGCCATCGTCGTGCGCAGCGACGAGGCGCTGGCCGAGGGCCTCAAGCGGAAGATCTCGAACCTGTGCGACGTGCCGATCGACGCTGTGGTGAACGCGGCCGACGCCCGCAACCTCTACGAGATCCCCTTGGTCCTCCACATGGAGGGCCTCGACGACGTGGTGTGCGAGATCCTCGGGATCGAGGGCACCGATCCCGACCTCAGCGAGTGGGAGATCCTCGTCGACCGCATCGAGCTGGCCGACCGCACCGTGCGGATCGGGATCATCGGCAAGTACGTGAGCCTGCAGGACGCGTACCTGTCCGTGGTCGAGGCGCTGAAGCACGGTGGCTTCGCCCACGGGTGCTCGGTCGAGATCGAGTGGATCCAGGCCGAGGACGTCGAGGGGCTGCTGACCGAGGGACGGCTGCACGACCTCGACGGGATCGTGATCCCCGGTGGGTTCGGCGAGCGGGGCACCGAGGGCAAGATCGCCGCCGCCCAGTACGCCCGGGAGAACGACGTCCCGTGCCTGGGCCTGTGCCTCGGGCTCCAGATGATGACGATCGACTACGCCCGCAACGTCCTCGGCCTGACCGGGGCCAACTCGAGCGAGCTCGACCCGTCCACCCCGCACCCGGTCATCGACCTCATGGAGACCCAGCGGGGCGTGACGGAGCTGGGAGGCACGATGCGCCTCGGCGCCTACGTGGCGCAGCTGCTGCCGGGATCCCAGGTGGCCGAGCTGTACGGCGACACCGTGGTCTCGGAGCGCCACCGCCACCGGTACGAGTTCAACCCGCGCTACCGGGCCAAGTACGACGACGGGCACTTCGTGTGCTCCGGGTCGTCGCCCGATGGCCGCCTCGTCGAGTTCATCGAGCTGCGGGACCACCCCTTCTGGGTCGGCACCCAGGCCCACCCGGAGCTGAAGAGCCGGCCCACCCGGCCCGCCCCGCTGTTCCGCGGCCTCATCGGTGCCGCCCTCGAGCGGGCCGAGGGTCGGGCGCCGCACCTGTTCGACCTCGACGACGACCCGGGCTCGCTGTCCGTCGCCTCCGGTTCCTAGGTGGCGCCGTTCGAGAAGCTCCGCGAGGAGGAGATCGCGGTCGGCTTCCGGTTCACGGTGGCCCGCGCCTGGTACCGCGCGAAGGACGGCACGGAGTTCGAGCGGCACATCGTGCACCACCCCGGCGCGGTGGCCGTCCTCCCCCTGCACGACGACGACACGGTCACGCTCGTGCGGCAGTTCCGCGCTGCCCTCGACGCCCACCTCCTCGAGCTGCCGGCCGGGCTGCGCGACGTCGCGGGCGAGGACGACGCCACGACCGCGTCCCGCGAGCTGATTGAGGAGACCGGGCTCGCCGCGGGCAGCATCGAGCACCTCGCCACGTTCCACAACTCGCCGGGCTACTGCGACGAGACCGTGGCCGTGTTCCTCGCCACCGACCTCACGCCGGTGCCCGACGCCCGCCAGGGCATCGAGGAGGAGGAGATGACGGTCGAGCGGCTCCCGCTCTCCGAGGTGCTCGACCAGCTCAGCGACGGGCGCATCACCGATGCCAAGACCCACGTCGGCATCGGCGCCCTCCTGCGACGACGGGGCGGATGACCGCGGACGTCGACGACGTCCCGCTCGAGGTCGAGGACCTCCTGCTCTGGCTCGCGGCCGAGAAGGGCCGCTCGCCGAACACCCTCGCCGCCTATCGGCGCGACCTCCGCCGGTACGTCGCCTTCCTCGCCGGCCGGGGCCGGACGGTGCTCACCGCCGACGAGCCCGACGTGGTCGACCACGTGGCCGAGCTGCGGGGTCGTGGCCTCGCCGCCGCCTCGGTGGCGCGAGCGCTGGTCGCGGTGCGCTCGCTGCACCGGTTCCTGCACGACGAGGGCCGCACGCCCACCGATCCATCCGCGGACGTCGAGC
This sequence comes from Acidimicrobiales bacterium, assembly GCA_035249805.1. Classification (GTDB taxonomy): domain Bacteria; phylum Actinomycetota; class Acidimicrobiia; order Acidimicrobiales; family VFJN01; genus VFJN01. The sequence continues at coordinate 3,162 of DATFFY010000503.1, forward strand.
CGCCCCGCGTGCCCCGCGGGCTGCCGAAGGCCCTGACCGAGGACCAGGTGGCCGCCCTCCTCGCCGCCCCCGTGGGCGACGACCCGATCGCCCGGCGAGACCGCGCCATCCTCGAGGTGCTCTACGGGACGGGGCTGCGCGCCTCCGAGCTCGTCGGCCTCTCGCTGGCCGACGTCGACCTCGACGGCGCGCTGCTCCGGGCCTTCGGCAAGGGCAGCAAGGAGCGCATCGTCCCCGTGGGGGGCCACGCCGTCCGCGCCCTGGTCGCCTGGCTGGGACCCGGCGGCCGCCCCGAGCTCGAACCGGAGCGCTGGCGGCGCCGGGGCGACGGCGAGGCGGTGTTCCTCGGGGCCCGGGGCGGCCGGCTCACCCGACAGGGGGCCTGGGACGTGCTCCGCCGCCACGGCGAGCGGGTGGGTCTGGCGGGCCGGCTGAGCCCCCACGTGCTGCGCCACTCGTGCGCCACCCACATGCTGGACCACGGCGCCGACATCCGGGCCGTGCAGGAGCTGCTGGGCCACGCCTCCATCCGGACCACCCAGGTGTACACCCTCGTCTCGACCGAGCGGCTGTGGGAGGTCTACCGATCAGCGCACCCGCGGGCCACGCTGGGTGGGTAGCCTGGCCGCCGTGGCCGACCAGTCCGTGACGCCGAACCTGCGCGAGCGGCTCCAGGCCGAACGCGATCACCTGGCGAGCCAGGTGGAGGGCCTCGAGCCCGGCAGCGGTGCCAGCCCGGCCTTCGACGACAACTTCGCCGACTCCGGCCAGGTCGCCGCCGAGCAGGGCGAGAACAAGGTGCTCGCCGCCCGCCTCCGGGCCGAGCTGGACGAGGTCGAGCGGGCCCTCGCGAAGATCGACGACGGCACCTACGGCCGGTGCGAGGTGTGCGGCGAGCCCATCGCCGAGCCCCGCCTCGAGGCCATGCCGGCCACCCGGTTCTGCATCGCCCACGCTTGAGGTCGCCGTGGGATCTGCGGCCCACCTCGCGCGCCGGTTCGTCGGCTCGTTGCGGCCGGGCGGGCCGCCGGCGGGGGAGGTCGCCTGGGTGCACGAGCAGCTGCTGCCGGGCGAGCAGGCGATCTGGTCGGCGATGCCCGGCAGCTGCTGCCGGGCGAGCAGGCGATCTGGTCGGCGATGCCCG
>DATFFY010000504.1:0-4604 GCA_035249805.1 Acidimicrobiales bacterium
GAGCTCGTCGTGCTCGGGGGTGGGGACTGGCGGGACCGGCCCCGCGCCGAGGACGTGCTCGAGGGGCTGCGCCGGGCCGGGGTCGGCGCGATCGACCTGCTGGTGGTCGCGGACGCGCGTGTCGCGCCCGACCTCGTCGACGCGGTCAGCGGTCGCCACCCGACCGGAACCCTCCTCGACCGGGCCGAGGTGCCCGCGAGAGGGGCCATCGTCGACGTGGGCCGGCTGCGCGTCGTCCTGGCCCCGGGCGAGGGCCGACTCGTCGTCGAGGCCTGGCCGCTGCCCGGGGAGCGGGGCGCCGCCGGCCGCGAGATAGGTTCGGCCGGTGGACCCGAGGCCGTGGCAGGTGGTGCTCGACCTGCCCTGCCCGGTCGTCGCCCTCGGGCCCCACCAGTACGACATCCGCCACCGTGCGCTCGTGATGGGGATCCTGAACCGCACGCCGGACTCGTTCTTCGACCGGGGCACGTACTTCGACTTCGACGCCTTCCTGGCCAAGGCCGACCAGCTCGTCGCCGACGGCGCCGATCTCCTCGACGTGGGCGGCGTGAAGGCCGGGCCGGGACCGGAGGTGGGGGAGCAGGAGGAGCTCGAACGGGTGATCCCGGCGCTGCAGGCGCTGCACGCCCGCTTCGACGTGCCGCTTTCGCTCGACACGTGGCGGGCATCGGTCCTGCGGGAGGGCATCGCCGCCGGCGCGGTCGTCGCCAACGACATCAGCGGCTTCGCCGATCCCGACTACCTCGCGGTCGCGGCGGCCGGCGGCGCATCCGTCGTGGCCACCCACATCCGGCTCGCGCCGCGCGTCCCGGACCCCGAGCCCGAGTACGACGAGCCCGTCGCCGACGCGGTGTGCCGGTTCCTCCGGGACCGGGCGGAGCAGGCCGAGGCGGCCGGCATCCCGCGCGAGCAGGTGATGGTCGACGCCGGGCTCGATCTCGGCAAGACCGAGCCCCAGTCGCTCGCGCTGCTGCGGGTCCACGACCGGATCACGGCGCTCGGCTGGCCGGTGTTCCTCTCCGCGTCGAACAAGCGCTTCCTCGGCCACCTCGTCGGCTCCGAGGTCGACGACCGCCGGGAGGCCAGCCACGCCGCCCACGCGCTCGGCATCGCGCTCGGCTCCCGGATCCTCCGCGCCCACGACGTGCGGGGCGCCCGGCGCACCGCCGACGTGCTCGCGGCCGTGCTCGCGGCCCGCGCCGACCGCACCCATGCGGTCACCCGATGACCGCGTCGGTCACGCTGCTGCGGGGCGACGACGACGTCGTCCTGCGCGACGCGGTCCGCCAGCTCGTCGACGCCCTCGTCGGCGACGAGGAGCGCTCGCTCGTGGTCGAGGAGGTGGAGGTCGCCGCCTCGACCGACGAGGACGGCCGCGACCCGCTCCTCACGCTGGTCGACGCCGCGCAGACGCCGCCGTTCCTCACGCCCCACCGCGTGGTGCTCGGCCGGCTGGTCGACAAGCGCGAGCGGAACGACCAGGTCACCGCGCTCGTGGAGTACCTGGCCGACCCGCTGCCGAGCACCCGGCTCGTCCTCGAGTGGCACGGCAAGGTCCCCAAGGCCCTCGGTGAGGCCATCGCGGCGGCGAAGGGCGAGCTCGTCGACACCAGCCCCGGTCGGAAGGTCGACGAGTGGGTCCAGCAGCACCTCGCCGACGCCGGCCTCAAGGTCGACGCGGACGGCCGTCGCCGCCTCCTCACCTGGGTGGGGGACGAGCCCAGCCGGCTGCTCGGCCTGATCGACCTCCTTCGGTCCACGTACGGCACGGCCAAGCTCGGCGTCGACGACATCGAGCCCTTCCTCGGCGACGACGGGGGTGTCCCGCCGTGGGAGCTGACCGACGCCATCGACAAGGGCGACCGGGCCCTCGCCCTCGAGCTCCTGCACCGCATGCTGGGCCAGGGGGAGCGACACCCGTTCCAGATCCTCGCCACCCTGCACTCCCACGTCGCCCGCATCCTGCGCCTCGACGGCGCGGACGTCGGCAGCGAGAAGCAGGCGGCCGAGCTGCTGGGCATCCGTGGCTCCACCTTCCCGGCGAGGAAGGCGCTCGGGCAGGCCCGCAAGCTGGGGCACGACCGCATCGTGCGGATGCTCGACCTGCTGGCGGAGGCCGACCTCGACCTGCGCGGGGGCAAGGCCTGGCCGGACCACCTCGTCCTCGAGGTGCTCGTCGCCCGGCTGGCGACGATGTCGCGCTGAGGGCTCGGCTACGAGCCGTCAGCTCGCCGAGGGAGTGGCCGGGTCAGCCGGCGCCGCTGGAGCCGGACCGCTTCATGAGGCGGGACTTCCGGCGGGCGGCCGCGTTCTTGTGGATCACGCCCTTGGAGGCGGCGCTGTCGATGCGCTTCACGGCGGCCTTCGTCTTGTCGGCGGCGTCGTCGGCCCCCGCCTCGATGGCGGCCACGGCCGACTTCGTGCGGGTCTTCAGCTCGCTGCGGACCGCCTTGTTGCGCTCCGCGCGCTTGGCGTTCTGCCGGTTGCGCTTGATCTGGCTCTTGATGTTGGCCATACGTCCTGCCGTGCTCCGTGCTCTCGAACCGTTCGAGGCTAGCCGTGGGGCCGGTTTCGCGTCACATCCGGCGCCCCCCGTACCATTCGGGTTCCCCCTATGGACCTGAGCCGGATCCGCTGCCTGTCGATCGTCGCCCACGTCGACCACGGGAAGAGCACGCTCGCGGACCGCATCCTGGAGCTCTGCGGGGCGGTCGACCCCCGAGACATGCGGGCCCAGTACCTCGACTCCATGGACCTCGAGCGGGAGCGGGGCATCACGATCAAGCTCCAATCCGTGCGGTTGGACTGGCGCGACCACGTCCTCAACCTGATCGACACCCCAGGGCACGTGGACTTCGGCTACGAGGTGTCCCGCTCACTGGCCGCCTGCGAGGGCGTCGTCCTCCTCGTCGACGCCGCCCAGGGGATCGAAGCCCAGACACTGGCCAACTGCTACCTGGCCCTCGAGAACGACCTCGAGATCGTGGCCTGCCTCAACAAGATCGACCTGCCCGCGGCGGATCCGGACCGGTGCGCGGCCGAGATCGAGCAGGTCCTCGGCATCCCCGCGACGGACATCCTGCGCATCAGCGCCAAGACCGGCGAGGGCGTGCCGGAGCTGCTCGACGCCGTGCTGGAGCGCATCCCCGCGCCGAGCGGCGTGGCCGAGGACCCCCTCCAGGCCCTCATCTTCGACTCGTACTACGACAGCTACCGCGGCGTCGTGTCGTCCCTGCGGGTGATGAACGGTGTGCTGAAGTCCGGCAGCCGCATCCGGTTCATGCAGGCCGGCTCGACCCACGACGCCGACGAGATCGGCGTGCGCCGCCCCGACCACACGCCGGTCGCCTCGCTCGGCCCCGGCGAGACCGGGTACCTCATCGCCGGCATCAAGGACGTGCGCGAAGCCCGCTCCGGGGAGACCGTGACGGACGCGGCCCGGCCCGCACCGGCCGCGCTCGAGGGCTACCGCGACCCCAAGCCGATGGTGTTCTGCGGGCTCTACCCGATCGACGGCGACCAGTTCTCGGACCTGCGCGACGCGCTCGAGAAGCTGGGCCTCAACGACGCGAGCTACACGTACGAGCCCGAGACCTCCGGCGCGCTCGGCTTCGGCTTCCGCTGTGGCTTCCTCGGGCTGCTCCACATGGAGATCATCCGGGAGCGCCTCGTGCGCGAGTTCAACCTGGACCTCATCGCCACGGCGCCGTCGGTCGCCTACCTGGTCCATCGCACGGATGGCACCACGATCGAGGTGCACAACCCCTCGGACCTCCCGCCCGTCGTGGAGGTCGAGGCCATCGAGGAGCCGATCCTCACGTGCACGATCCTGACGCCGAAGGACTACGCGGGCACGATCATGGACCTCTGCCAGACGCGCCGGGGGGAGATGCAGAAGCTCGAGTACCTCTCGCCCGAGCGCATGGAGCTCGTGTACCGGATCCCGCTCGCCGAGGTCGTGCGCGACTTCTTCGACCAGCTGAAGAGCCGCACCCAGGGCTACGCGTCGCTCGACTACGAGCCGGCCGGCTACGAGCGAGCCGACCTCGTGAAGGTCGACGTGCTGCTCAACGCCGTCCCGGCCGACGCCTTCTCGTCGATCCTGCACCGCGACAAGGCGCAGGACTACGGCCGTCGGATGACCGAGAAGCTGCGCGAGCTCATCCCGCGGCAGATGTTCGACGTGCCCATCCAGGCCGCCATCGGCGGCCGGATCATCTCCCGCGAGACCGTGAAGGCCAAGCGCAAGGACGTGCTGGCCAAGTGCTACGGCGGCGACATCACCCGCAAGCGCAAGCTCCTGGAGAAGCAGAAGGAGGGGAAGAAGCGCATGAAGAACATCGGTCGCGTAGAGGTCCCCCAAGAAGCCTTCATCTCCGCCCTCAAGCTCGACGACTGAGTTGATGCTTGCTCCGGTCGCGGGTGCCTGCGGCGCTGGGCTCGCCTCCGCAAGTGCCTCCGCTCGGGTCGGCGGAGCCGCCCGGCTCCGGCTCTGCTAGCGGCGGCGCTGTGCGACGAGGACGCGCGCGTCGATCGGGGGCGCGGGGTGGAAGGCACGGCGAGGGACCGTCGGGCCGGCCCGCAGCGCAAAGCGGGCTCGGTGG
>DATFFY010000505.1:0-2072 GCA_035249805.1 Acidimicrobiales bacterium
CGCGCCGAGGAGGCGGGCGTCGAGCTCGAGCTCCGGGAGTGCGACGTCGTCGACTACGAGGCCCCGTCGGCGTTCGACGTCGTGCTCGACTCGGGCTGCCTGCACCACCTGCCGAGGGGCAAGGTGGGCGCGTACCGGCGCCGGCTCGACGAGTGGCTCGCCCCGGGCGGCGACTACGTGCTCGTCCACTTCGCGCACCGCCCGCGCCTCCCGGTGCCGGGGGGTCCCGCGCACCTGACCCGCGAGCAGGCGGTCGCCCTCTTCGCGCCGTTCGAGCTGCGGGAGCACGACGAGATCACCTTCGACGTGCCGCTCCCGATGGGCCGCATGCGCGCCGGCGTCTACTGGTTCACCCGGCCGGAGAGCTAGGCGACGAGGTCGGACAGGTTAGGCGTCATGCCAGGAAGATCTGCGCGCTGGGATGTCGAGAACCCGGGCCCGGCTCCGTCCCAGGGGTGAGCACGGCCACCATGGGCCGTACCGCACCAAGGAGAACACGATGGCCAAGTACCTGCTGCTCAAGCACTACCGGGGCGCCCCCGCACCCGTCAACGACGTGCCGATGGACCAGTGGACGCCGGAGGAGGTCTCGGCCCACGTGCAGTTCATGCAGGACTTCGCCGCTCGGCTCGAGGGCACCGGCGAGTTCGTCGACGGCCAGGCGCTCTCGCCGGAGGGCACGTGGGCCCGCTACGACGGCGAGGGCCGGCCGCCGGTCACCGACGGGCCGTTCGCGGAGACCAAGGACCTGATCGCCGGCTGGATGGTGATCGACGTCGACTCCTACGAGCGGGCCCTCGAGCTGGCCGGCGAGCTCTCGGCCGCCCCGGGCGCGGGTGGCAAGCCGATCCACGAGTGGCTCGAGGTGCGCCCGTTCATGGCCGAGCCCCCGACCATCACGGAGTGACCCACGGTGGACGAGGCCCTGCTGCGGACCCTCACCCCCACCGTGATCGGCATCCTCGTCCGTCGCGGCGCCGACTTCGCGGCGGCCGAGGATGCCGTGCAGGACGCCCTCGTCGAGGCCGTCCGCGTGTGGCCGGACGATCCGCCCCGCGAGCCCAAGGGCTGGCTGGTCACCGTCGCCTGGCGGAAGCTCGTCGACGCCGCCCGCTCCGACGCCTCCCGACGGAACCGCGAGGTGCGCGTCGAGGAGGAGCCCGTGCCCGGCCCGGGCGAGGTGGTCGACGACACGCTCCAGCTGTACTTCCTGTGCGCGCACCCGTCCCTGACGCCGACCTCGGCCGTCGCGCTGACGCTGCGGGCGGTCGGCGGCCTGACCACGCGCCAGATCGCGCGGGCCTACCTCGTGCCGGAGGCGACCATGGCCCAGCGGATCAGCCGGGCCAAGCGGACCGTGTCGGACGTCCGGCTCGACCAGCGCGGTGACGTCGCCACGGTGCTGCGCGTGCTCTACCTCGTCTTCAACGAGGGCTACTCCGGCGACGTCGACCTCGCCGCGGAGGCGATCCGGCTCACCCGCCAGCTGGCCGCCATCACCGACCACGAGGAGGTGGCGGGCCTGCTCGCGCTCATGCTGCTCCACCACGCACGGCGCCCGGCCCGGACCGGCCCCGACGGCCGACTCGTCCCGCTGGCCGAGCAGGACCGCAGCCTCTGGGACACCAGGCTGATCGCCGAGGGCGTCGAGGTGCTCCAGCTCGCGCTGGCCCGCGACCGCCTCGGCGAGTACCAGGCCCAGGCCGCCATCGCTGCGCTCCACGCCGACGCCCGGACGACCGCGGAGACCGACTGGGTGCAGATCGTCGAGTGGTACGACGAGCTGGTGCGCCTCGCCGACAGCCCGGTGGTCCGCCTCAACCGGGCCGTCGCGGTCGGCGAGGCCGACGGCCCACGAGCCGGCCTGGCCGCCCTGGCGGAGCTCGATCCTGGGTTGCCCCGCTACACCGCCGTCGCGGCCTACCTGCACGAGCGTGATGGTGACGCTGCGTCCGCTGCACAGCTCTATGCCGAAGCCGCTCGATCCGCGCCCAGCCTCCTCGAACGCGATCACCTCACGCGGCAGGCCGCGCGCCTCAACGCACAACTGCGCAGCCACACGGCGAAGGGCG
>DATFFY010000506.1:0-2911 GCA_035249805.1 Acidimicrobiales bacterium
CAGGCCGGATCGCTTCACCGACGGGGACACGAGGTAGCCGGGCTCGAGGCCGCCGCCGACGGCGACGACCGGGGCCAGGCGCAGCCCGTCGCCGCCGGCGGCGACGGACACGACGAGCAGCACGGTGTCCTCGTCGGCCAGGGGCAGCACGCGGCCGAGGATGTCGTCGGTCCGCCGCAGCGCGTGCGCGCGGACGCGGCCCTCCTGCTCCTCGGTGACGTGGCGCTCGTAGGCCGCCGCCCGCGCCAGCTCGCCGGGGTCCACGAGCACGACGTCGTGGGTCGCGGCCATCCGCTCGACCGCGCTGACGACGGCGTCCGCGTCCGCCTTGCGGCCGAAGGGGACGGTCGGGTCCTCCACCAGGAGCCGGCCCCCGGCGACGATCCCGTCGTCGACGGCCAGGCCCTCGTCCATGAGGGCCAGGACCCCGGGGCGGTCGACGATCGTCGCTCCGGTGGCGGCGTCGACGGTGTCCGAGTTGGAGACCACGGCCGCCGACCGGCCCGCCTCGCGCAGGGCCTGGCCGAGGGCTCCGGGGTGCGAGCGCACGGCGCTCCCGTCGTTCCGGCGCACGGACGCGACCGCCCCGGCAGCCCCGATCCCGCCCTCGAGGGGGCGACCGGTCGCCTCCTGGAACAGGGTCGCCCCGGTGCCGCCGTTGGGCAGCTGCTCGGCCGCCTCGTAGGCGACACCGGCACCCGCGGCCACGCGAACACGGGACCCGGCCCCGATCGCCAGGTACCCCTCCTCCGGCGTGGACACACGGCTGCCCGTGCGCGTGCTCATCGCGCCGACGGCCCCCTCCTCGAGGAGCCGGTCGAGGACGGGCGTGTCCCCCTGCTCGAGGTCGCGGAACCCGAGCGGGGCCATCCCGAACACGATGACCTGGCGGGGCTCGTCCGCCATCGGCTCGCTCGCCGGCGTCCAGGACTGGCCCGACCACGCCGCGACGCCGACCGCGACGGCGAACAGCGCCACGAGGAGGGCGACCCGGCCCGGACGGATGCTCATCCCGCGCGCACCTCGCGTGCGATGGCCCCGGTGCCCGGCTCGTCGTCGACGGGCGCGGGTTCGAGCAGCTGGGGCCCGCCGAAGCGGTCGGCGATCACCACGAGGGTGAGGTACGGCCCGATGAAGACGAGGAAGAGCGCGGTGACCACGACGCCCGAGTCGTTGACCAGCCAACCGAGGACCGATGCGGCGAAGAGGCCCATGACACCGGCCCGGAGGGGCGACCCGGCCGGGAGGAGCCGGCGCCACCCACGCGCGATCACGAGGACGTAGACGCCGAGCACCGCGATGATCGGCACCATCCAGGTCCACACGGACCTCCCGAAGATGCGGACGTTGGCCGACCACCGCCGCTGCAGCGTGTCGACGATGTTCGACCCGTCGTCGAACGCGTTGGCGAAGTGCGTCTGGTCCGACGGCGACCGGAGCAGGTCCGCGCCGACCGCGACCGCCAGGACGACCGCCGTCGCGACCCCGGCCAGGACCACGGCCTTCGTCCCGACCCGTCGCCCGCTCAGGTGGGCCAGCAGCAGCGCGCACACCGGGACCAGGCTGAGGATCCCGCCGACGTCGGAGCCGAGCCACGGTGCGCCGTCGATGACGATCACGAGGCCGAGGAGGGCACCCGCAGCCAGGAGGGCCTCCTTGCGCCGCGCCGAGCGGTCGACGAGCAGCACCGCGGCGATGAGGGCGCAGGGCGCGAGCACCGCGTACGCCGTGTTGCCGAACCCGGTGTACCGGTTGCTGGTGTGGGGCGAGTACCCGAGGATGCTCGACTGGAGCAGGTGGGAGCCGGTCGAGACGTCGACGAGCAGGACCGCCATGGTGAGGACGGCGAGCAGCTGCAACGGGGCCAGCGGGTGCCCCGTCCGGCGGACGGCCAGCGCGGCGAGTGCCAGCGCCACCGCCCAGATGAGCAGGTGCGTCACCACCCCGAGGGTCATGAGGTCGGGGACGATCCGCACGAGGAAGGTGGCGAGGGGCCAGGCCGCGAACGTCACGACCGTGAAGCGCAGGGCCTGCAGGAACCGGGTGGGCGTCGGTCCACCCATCGAGAGGATGAGGATCGCGGCCAGGTACACCAGCGCCTGCATGACGATGAACGTGATCGCCACGGGGTAGTAGACGCGCTCGCGCCCGGTGGCGACGTCGTTCATGGCCGCCAGGCCTCCGATGTCCGCCGCACCGTCCTGGTACTCGAGGGGCCGGCCGATCATGCCGTCCGGCCGCTCGAGCCCCAGCGCCTCGAGCACCGTGGCGCTGACGTCGGTGAGGGTGACCAGGTCGGCCCGCTGGGTCGACGGTGAGACGAGGCGGCCGGGGTGCACGCCGGCGCCGTAGGCCACCAACGGCGTGAGCTCCCACGTGCTCGACGGCGGCGTCACCGCGACCACGAGCAGCATGGTGTCGGGGGGCAGCTCGTCCACGATCGCCCCGAGCAGCGCGTCGGTGCGGCGCAGCGCGGCCTGGCGCAGCTCGTCGTACTGCTCCTCGCTGCTGGCCGACCCGTAGGCGTATGCCCGGTCCAGCTCGCCCGGGTCCAGGATCGTGAGCGCCGCGCTGTCCATGGCCCGGACGGTCTCGGCCACGAAGGCCGCCTCGTCGACCCGGACGCCGAACGGCGCGGTCGGGTCCGCCACGAGGACGGACTCGTCCACCGCGCCGAGGTCGACCGACCCGCTGCTGGTCATCGCGCCGACCGCGGCCGGGCGCTTGATCACCGGCAACCCGTCGAGCGTGGCCATGTCGGCGCTGCCGACGGCGGCGGTGCCCCGATCGCTCCTGGCGATCTCGTCCCCGAGCGCACCCGGCTCGCTGGTGACGTCGTCGCCCGCGCCCCGGATGGTGGCGGCGGCGCCGATGACCACCACCTCACCGTCGGCCGGCTGTCCGGTCCGCC
>DATFFY010000507.1:0-2932 GCA_035249805.1 Acidimicrobiales bacterium
AGGCGCCGATCCTCGAGGTCCCGGTCGACACGTTGCCGCCGGCCACCACCGCACCGGTCACCGTGCCGCTCGCCCCGGCCCCCACGGTCGGCCGGCCCATCGACACCGCCCCGGTCACCACGGTCGCCCCGGAGACCCCCACGACCACGACGACGCCGCCGGCGACCACGACCACGGTGCGCCCGACCACCACCACGACGCCCACGACGGTCCCCTCCGGCGAGGTCAGCAGCTCCAGCTCGTCCCTGCCCTGGTGGTGGTGGTGGGCGTACTACGCCTCGCAGTGAGCGCCTGAGGCCCCGCTCGCACGGCCCGGCCCGTGATGCCGGGCTGGAGAGCCCGTTCCGATACCCTGCGACCAGCCATGGTCGACGTCTGGGCTCGCCTCGAGCCGCACCTCGCCTCGGTGCAGAAGCCAGCGCGCTACATCGGCTGCGAGCTCGGTGCCGAGGTCCCGTCCCCCGCCCCGGACCGGGTCGGGTGGCTGCTGGTGTACCCGGACACGTACGAGATCGGCCTGCCCAACCAGGGCCTCCAGATCCTCTACGAGATCCTCAACGAGCGGCCCGACGCCCTCGCCGAGCGCTCGTACGCCCCCTGGACCGACCTCGAGGAGGTCATGCGGCGGGAGGGCATCCCGCTGTTCTCGGTCGACACCCACCGCAGCGCCGACGAGTTCGACGTGGTCGCCTTCAACCTGTCGGCCGAGCTCGTCTACACCAACGTCCTCGGGTGCCTCGACCTGGCCGGCATCCCGATCCGGGCGGCCGACCGGGCTCCCGGGCACCCGCTCGTCGGCGCCGGCGGGCACGCCACCTACAACCCCGAGCCGCTGGCCGACTTCCTCGACTTCGTGGTCCTGGGGGACGGCGAGGAGGTCGTGGGCGAGATCAACGCCGTCGTCGCGGCCTGGGTCGCGGGCGGTCGTGGGGACCGGCGTGACGTGCTCCGCGCCCTCGCGGGCGTCGAGGGCGTCTACGTCCCCGCGCTCTACGAGGCCACGTACCTTCCCGACGGCCGCCTGGAGGCCACCCGTCCGATCGACCCGGCGGCGCCGGAGCGGGTCGAGAAGCGCACGATCGCGGACCTCGCGGCGTGGCCGTACCCGAAGCGACAGCTCGTCCCCCTCACCGAGGTCGTGCACGATCGGCTCAACGTCGAGGTCTTCCGGGGCTGCACGCGCGGCTGCCGCTTCTGCCAGGCCGGCATGATCACCCGCCCCGTGCGCGAGCGCCCGGCGGAGCAGGTGCAGGAGATGGTGCGGCAGGGGCTGCGCCGCACCGGCTACGACGAGGTCGCGCTCACCAGCCTGTCGACCGCCGACTTCTCCGGCATCGAGGACGTGGTCCGCGAGACGATGGACGAGGGCACCGGCTGCGGCAACGTGTCGCTCAGCCTGCCGAGCCTGCGCGTCGACGCGTTCACGGTCGACGTCGCGGCGCAGATCCAACGGGCCCGCCGCACCGGCCTCACGTTCGCGCCCGAGGCGGGTACGTGGCGCATGCGCTCCGTGATCAACAAGCTGATCACGGAGGAGGACCTCCACGCCGCCGTGGACGCCGCGTTCAGCCAGGGCTGGAAGCGCGTGAAGCTGTACTTCCTCACCGGCCTGCCCACCGAGACCGACGAGGACACCGTCGGCATCGTCGAGCTGGCCGAGCGCTGTGTGCAGCTCGCGAAGGCGCGGGGCCGCAACGGCTCGGTGACCGTCAGCGTCGGCGGCTTCGTGCCGAAGGCCTTCACGCCCTTCCAGTGGTTCGGGATGAACACCGAGGAGGAGCTGCGCCGCAAGGTCGGGCTCCTGCGCGACGCGGCGAAGCGGGCCAAGGGCGTGCAGCTCAAGTGGCACGATCCGCGGGCCAGCGTCGTCGAGGGCCTCGTGTCCCGCGGCGACCGGCGGCTCGGGCCCGTCATCGAGCACGTCTGGCGGGCCGGCGGCACCTTCCAGGAGTGGAGCGAGCACTTCTCGCTCGACCTCTGGCAGGAGGCCATGGCGGCCCACGGCCTCGACATGGACTGGTACTGCTACCGGCACCGCACCGAGGACGAGGTGCTCCCGTGGGACCACCTCTCGGCCGGGCTGCACAAGGACTTCCTCTGGCAGGACTGGCGGGACGCCCTCGAGGAGCTCGGCCTCGAGGACTGCCGCTGGACGCCCTGCTACGACTGCGGCGCCTGCACCGGCTACGGCATCGAGCACGTGGTCGCGTCGGCCGTGCCCCCCGCCGGCGGGAGCCAGGGCACCGGCCAGGGCCTCACCTTCGGCGTGCCCGTCGAGCTGTCGTCCCGCAAGCCGGCGGAGGTGGGCGCGTGAAGGCACGGCTCCGGTACTCCAAGCTCGGCAAGCTCCGCTTCCTCTCGCACCGCGACCTCGCCCGCCTCTGGGAGCGCAGCCTGCGCCGGGCCGGGGTGCCCGTCGCGTACAGCGAGGGGTTCTCCCCCCGACCGCGGCTGCACTTCGGGCTCGCGCTCTCGACCGGGCACGAGGGCCTGGCCGAGTACCTCGACGTCGACCTCACCCCCGAGGCCGAGATCGCGGTGGAGGACCTCCCCGCGCTCGTGAACGCCGTCCTGCCCGACGGGATCGCCGCGCTCGGCGCGGTGCCCGTCGAGCCGGGCACACCATCGCTCCAGCAGGCGGTGTCGAGCTGCTCGTGGCAGCTCGAGGTCGTCGGCGCCACCCCGGACGCGGCCGCGGCCGCGATCGCTCGGGTCCTGGCCGCCGACGCGCTGCCGATCCGAGTGGAGCGCAAGGGCGCCGAGGTGGACCTCGACGCCCGCCCCGCGATCGTCGCCCTCGAGCCGGCCGGCCCCTCGGGCCCGCCGCCCGGGGTGGCGGTCATCCGGCCGAGCACGGTCCTGGTGGCCGAGCTCGCCACCCAGTCGCGCAGCCTCCGCCCCGCGGAGCTGGTCCGCGCCCTCGATCCCGGAT
>DATFFY010000508.1:0-3856 GCA_035249805.1 Acidimicrobiales bacterium
CGGCGGACAGGTCGGTGACGTCCTCGCCGTCGAACTCGACCCGGCCCGCCTTGGGCTTCACCAGGCCGCAGATGCCCTTCAAGAGGGTGGACTTGCCCGCGCCGTTGGTGCCCAGCAGGGCCACGATCTCGGCGGGGTACACCTCGAAGTCGACGTCGAAGAGGATCTGCACCGGCCCGTAGGCCATGTCGATCCCCCGGCACGAGAGCAGCTTGCCCGCATCGGCCTCGTCGACGGCTCCGTTGCCGGCCGTCGCCTCCACCGGTGCCGCCACGAGCGGGGTCCGACGAGCAGTCATCGGCCGGCCCCCACGGTCTCGCGGTCGGCTTCGGTGCCGAGGGCGCTGCGGAGCAGGCCGACCTCGTCCTCGGCGTGCTTGCCCTCGTCCTTGCGCTTGTCCGCGACGAGGCTCGGCACGAGGATCTCCCGTCGCTTGGCGATCCGCACGAGGATCCGGTCGCGGACGTTGTAGAGCAGCTGGCCGATCCCGCCGGGGAAGGCGAAGAGCACGAACAGCAGCACGCCGCCGGTGAGGAGGGGCCGGATGTCGCCCAGTGCCGTGATCGTCTCGACGTACCGGAACAGGAGCACGCCGGTCACCGCGCCGGCCACCGACCCCAGGCCGCCGATCACCGCCGTGGAGAACAGCGTGATCGAGTCGGTCGGCTGGTAGCTGCCCTGCTCGACGCTGGTGAGCAGGAGGACGTGCAGGCCGCCGGCCACCCCGGCGATGATCCCCGCGAGGAGGAAGGCGGCGAGCTTGACGTTCGTGGTGGGGACGGCGGCGGCATCCGCGGCGCGCTGGTTGTCCCGGGTGGCGATGATCACGCGGCCGGCGCGCGCCTTGCGCACGCCGTGGGCGGCGAGGATCGACAGCCCGAGGAAGACCAGGCACGTGACGTACATGTTGTAGCCGTCGTTCAGGTCGATCCGCTCCCACAGCAAGGGCCGCTCGACGCCGCTGGGCAGGATCTCCGGGAAGTTGTTGACGTTGATCACGTACTTGTCGAGCGCCACCGCGAGGGCGAGGGTCGTCACCGCGAGGAACAGGCCCCGGATCCGGAGCGCCGGGAGGCCGACGAGGAGCGACACGATCGCGCCGGCCGCGCCCGCGGCTGCGAGCGCGATGAGGAAGTCGGTGTTGTGGTCGACGATGAGGTTGCCGGCCACGAGCGCGCCGACGCCGACGATGGCGAACTGCCCGAGGCTGATGTGGCCGCCCCAACCCGTGAGGACGACCAGCGAGACGGCCGTCATCGCCCAGACCATCGCGACCGCGGCGAGGAACTGGTTGCTGGGCCCGAACGTGTTCGGGACGAGCAGGAGGGCCGCGGCGACGCACGCGAAGAGCACGTACCGGGACCATCGCACCTCGGGGAGGCGTCTGAGCTCCTCGGGGATCGGCTTCAGCACGGCCGTGGCCGACCACGAGGACGTCGCGCCTTCCTGGGCTCGCGACAGCCTGCCCCGCTGCAGCAGCAGGGCACCGAGGATCACGACGAGGAACAGGGCGTTCTGGAGCGTGGGGCTGCCCGAGGTGTTCCACCGCACGACCTGCTCCATGATGCCGATGCCGACGCCCGCCACGAAGGCCGTCGGGAGCGACTCCATGCGGGCGACGACCGCGGCGGCCAGGGCAGGGAGGAGCACCACCGGCCCCGTGGTCGCGACCCCGGGCACCACGCCTTGGGACGGTGCCTTCAGGACGAACGTGAGGGCGGCGAGACCACCGGCGACCATCCACACGATGGTCGACAGGCGGCGGATCGGGATGCCGAGGAGCAGGGCACGGTCCTCGTTCTCCGCCGCGGCCCGGACCGCGATGCCGACGTCGGTGCGGAGGAGGAACCAGGCCAGGCCGAGGAGGATCGGCGGCACGACGAACATCACCAGGATCTCGTCGCCGGTGAGCGTCTTGACCCCCATGTCCATGGTGAGGTCGAGCGGGATCTTGAAGCCGCCGGTCAGCGAGATGAAGTCGAGGACCTTCGTGGCGATGAGGAACTCGATCACCGCGAGCATCTGACCGATGCCGAGGCTCGCCACCGTCAGGATCAGGCGGGACGAGGTGCGGAACCGTCGGACGATCAGGTCGACGACGGCGCCGGTGAGGATGCCGATGGCGACGCCGATCGCGAGTGCCAGGTAGAAGTTGACGCCCTTCTCGAGGTGCAGGCCGATCGCGGTGACGCCGGCGAAGCTGCCCATCGAGCCGTACGCGAAGTTGATGAACCGGTTCGTGCGGTAGATCAGGATCAGGCCCATCGCGAGGAGGGCGGTGACCGTGCCGGTGATCATGCCGGCGACGACGATCCCCCAGGGCGCCTTGTCGGCGAGGTAGTCGCCGGTGCCCGGGGCGTTGTAGAAGATCGCCACGAGGGCGGCCAGCGCGGGCAGCGCCACCGCGAGCTGGGCGCGGCTCGACGCGTCGTCCCACCGCTCCCGGAGGTCGGTCAGCACGGCCGTCATCGCTACAGCGGCTTGCCGGGGTCGCCCGGCGGGATCTGCCCGGTCTGCCAGCGCTCGTTGCTGGTGCCGAGGTAGGCCCCGGCCTTGCCGTTGTAGGTGGAGATCGCGGTCGGGTCCCAGTAGATCTCGCGCACGTCGTTCGCGGCGGTGCGGTCACCCTGGCCGAACTTCCAGAGCCCGACCGGCCCGAGCTTCGCCGGGTAGGCGAACATGCCCTGCTCGAAGGTCTGCGGCGTGAGGTTCGGGCCGGCCCCCTGCAGGCCGATCGCCAGCATGTACATCTGGTAGTAGATGAGGTCGACCGAGAACGCCGGCTCGTCGCCCCGCACCGACTTGTACGCCGCGTAGGCGATCGTGCGGGTCGGCGGCTGGAACTCCGTGAGCGAGCTGATGCCGAACGCGTGCGCGGCGAACTGCTGGTTCCAGAGCTGGCCGACGATGTCCGCGTCGGTGAGGGCGGTGCCCACGATGATGAACTCGGGGTAGTAGTTCTCGCGGTTGGCCACCCCGGAGAGGAACACGGGGATGATCGGGTCGCAGCCGCAGAGGACGGTCGTGATGTTCCGGTCCTTGAGCTGGGCGATGATGCTCGTCGCCTGGTCCGACATCGTGGCCAGGTCGAGGACGTACTTGCGGTTGAAGCCCGGCTCCTCGCCGCCCTTGCGGACGACGTCCTGCGCGTTCTGGACGGACTCCTGGTACCACGAGTTCTCGGGGGCGAGCGTGGCGAT
Organism: Acidimicrobiales bacterium; assembly: GCA_035249805.1. Lineage (GTDB taxonomy): Bacteria > Actinomycetota > Acidimicrobiia > Acidimicrobiales > VFJN01 > VFJN01. The sequence goes on from DATFFY010000508.1 coordinate 3,201, forward strand.
GTTGCGGGGCCGGTCCTTCAGCGGCGCGCCGTCGCCGCCCACGCCGCCCGCGTAGACCGCGGGCTTGTTGTAGAGCCGCTTCACGGCGTACTCGCCGGCGAACTCGGACACGATCGAGCCGTCGGTGGCGAGGCTCCACGCGTAGGGGGCCCGCTGCTCGTGCCAGGCCCGGGAGAGGTACGGCGTGCCGAAGCCGATGACCTTCCGCTTGGCCAGCGCGCCCGCGTAGGGCTCCGACGTGGCGGACAGGTCGGCGAACGCGCCGATCTCCTCCGCCACCTTGATGGCGTCGGCCTCTGCCTTGTCGCGGCCGCCGCCGAGGAGCTCCGTCGTGTTGGAGCCCTGGCCGTCGTAGAAGACGATCTGGATCTTGCGGCCGTAGAACTGGAAGCGCTCGTTGAAGTAGTCGGCCAGCGCGCCCACGGTCTTGGTGATCGTGGTCGGCGAGTCGACGAGCGAGGCGCCGGCGAGGTCGGCCAGGGTCTGCTGGAAGCCGCGCTCGTTCAGCACGCGGAAGGCGACCTTGATCGTGTCACCGGTGACGCCCTTGCTGGTGGCTCCGCCGTTGCTGCCGCTGAAGGTCACGCACGGCGGCGAGTACGGGTCGCTGGGGACCTGGTCGCAGTTGGCCTGGACCGCGACCTGGCCGGTGCCCC
>DATFFY010000509.1:0-5131 GCA_035249805.1 Acidimicrobiales bacterium
CGCGTCGCGATCGCCCGCTTCCAGGAGCTCGTCGCCGAGGAGGACGCGAGGACGGAGGACGGCTGCCCCGACCGCTTCGCCAACGCCGCGGTCAGAGCCGCCCGACGCCTCGCCGCCGCGATCCACCAGGACGACCTCGACCTCGCCATGGCGTGCTTCTCCTCCGGCTTCCGGCTCGACGACCGGCGGGCGGTCGTCGGCTTGCCGATCGAGCGCGACGCGCTCGAGCGCGCCAACCGCTACATCATCGCCGGCCGAGGGGAGGTGACCAACGAGGTCGTGGCCACGCGGGGCGATCGGCTGTGCCTCACCCGGTCGAGCTGGGTGGGCGAGCAGGGCGAGATCCCGCTGCTCGTCATCGTGGAGGCCGACGACCAGGACCGCCACCACGCCGCCGTGTGGTTCGATCCGGACGACCTCGACGCCGCCTACGAGGAGCTCGACCGGCGGTACCTCGAGCTCGGGGCCGCACCGCTCTTCCTCAAGACGAAGGAGTCGGTCGACGCGCTCAACGCCCGGGACTGGGACGCCGTCGAGGGCCTCCTCGCGTCCGACTCGGTGGTCGACGACCACCGTCCGATCCAGTTCGGTGTGCTCGAGGGCAGCGAGGCGTTCCTCGACTTCCAGCGGTCGACGGCCGAGCTGACGCCCGATGCCCGTCTCGTCGTCCACCACCACCTCGAGGAGGATCGGATCGGGCTGCGGGTGATGTCGCTGGTCGGCACGCTCGAGGGTGCCCCGTTCCAGAACATGCTCGTCGCCGTCCACCAGGCCGATGCGGCCGGCCGGATCACCCGCCGCGACTTCTACGCGCCGGAGCAGCTCGAGGACGCGTTCGCCCGCTACGACGAGCTCGTCGCCGACCAGGCCCGCACCGAGGACGACGGCTGCCCCGACCGCTTCGTCAACGCCGCGGTGCGAGCCGGTCGGACCTTGTGCAAGGCGATGAACGAGGGCGACGTCGACGGGACGGTCCGGTGCTTCACACGGAAGGGGACGTTCCAGGACCGGCGCCCCCACTTCCTCTCCACCGCCGAGGCGCACAGCACGGCGTTTCGCGAAGCGCTGACCTTCCTCCTGGGCGCCGATGGCACGTTGCAGACCGACGTCCTCGCCACCCGAGGCGAGCGGCTCAGCCTGAGCCGGACGAACTGGACAGGCGATGGCGCCGAGGCGGCCATCCTCTGGATCGCCCAGGCCGACGACCAGGACCTGCTCGAGGACGCGACCTGGTTCGACCCCGACGACCTCGACGCCGCCTACGCCGAGCTGCATCGGAGGTACCTGGAGCTCGGTGCCGAGGCGCTGTACCTGGCCGAGCACCGGACCAAGGAGGCCATCGACGCCCGCGACTGGGACGCGGTCGAGGCGATGCTCGCACCGGACTGCGTCAGCGTCGACCACCGACGCGCCCGCTTCGGGGTCGTCCGGGGCAGCCGTGCGTACGTCGACCTCCTGCGCTCGGGCGTCGACCTGTCGCCGGACATCGGCTACGTCGTCCACCACCACCTCGCCGAGGGCCGGATCGCCCTTGTCCTGTGCTCGCGCGCCGGAACCGTCGAGGGCGGCCTGTTCCTCAACCTGATCGTCGACGTCAGCCAGCAGGACGCCCGGGGTCTGGTGGCGCAGCGGGACTTCTACGGCGACGACCAGCTCGACGAGGCCTTGGCCAGGTACGACGAGCTCGTCGCCGCGCAGCAGCGCGGGGAGGGCTACGGCTGCCATCCGCGCTTCGCCAACCTCGCGGTGCGGTGCATCGTGCGCTCGATCCGAGCGGCCAACGCCGGCGACGCCGCCGCCCTGGTGGCCTGCATGGCGCCCAGCTGCACCTGGGACGACCGCCGCACGCTCGTCCACGCGACCCTGGACGCGACGTCGTCGGGCAGCATGGACTCGCTCGCGTTCATGCTCGAGGCCCAGGGCGTCATCGGCGTCCAGGTGCTCGCGACGAGAGGCGACAGCTTCGCACTCGTGCACATCTCCTGGAGCAGTGCGCGCGCCGAGCTCGACATCGTGATCCTCGGAGAGGTCGACGACGACGGGCGAGGCGAGCACGTGACCTGGTTCGACCCGGACGACCTCGACGCGGCCTACGACGAGCTCGACGCGCGGTACACCGAGTCCCTGGACGGGCGCGACAAGACCAAGGCGATCGAGCGATCCGCCGCCCTGGCCGCCTACGCCGCGGGTGATCTGGAGCCGGTTCGCGCGCTCTTCAGCGCGTCGGCCCAGATCCAGGACCATCGGCCGATCGGCTTCGGCTCGCTCGATCGAGACGGTTGGATCGAGCACATGCGGCGCCTCAAGTCCGACGCTCCTGGCGCACGGTTCCTGGTCCACCACGTGCTCAGGACGCCCGCGGCCATCCTCCGGGTCAACACCATCAGGGGGATGGCCGGGTCCGGCGAGTTCGAGCTCGCGACGGTTCACGTGGCGACGCTCGGCCCCGAGGAGCTCGAGACGCGGGTGGACATCTACGACGTCGACCAGCTCGAGGAGGCCCTGGCCCGGTACGACCAGCTGCGGTCGGGACCGCCCCGTGCCGACCCGTTCGCGGTGTCCACCCTCGCGACGGAGAACTCGGACAGGTTCGTCGCGGCGCTCCAAGCGGGTGATCGCGACGCGCTGGCCGCCCTCTTCGCACCCGGGTTCGTCGCGACCGACCGTCGCCGCTTCTCCCAGGTCGAGGCAGCAGGGTCCACGCTCTACGACTGGTTGCTCGACCCCGACGCGCTCATCGAGCTCACGGGGACCACGTCCTGGTCGACCGGGACCGAGATCCTCGCCACCCGCGGCGAACGCCTCGCGCTCGGCCGCACGGCCCAGCGCTTCGGCACCGACAGCAGCCCCGTCGAGCGGGAGTTCCTCGTCGTGCTCGAGGTCGACGAGGCTGGTCGGCGCACGGAGGGCGTCCTGTTCGACCCCGACGACCTCGACGCCGCGTACGCAGAGCTCGACGCCCGGTACGGCGATGCGAGCCCGTTGTTCGACGGCATGCGCGCGTTCAGGGCCCACGACTGGGACGGCTTCGCGGCGCTGTTCGAGGGTGCGGCCGAGATCCACGACCACCGGACGGTGGGCTGGGGGCCCCTCGACGTGCAGGGCCTCGTCGCCCGCTATCGCATGACCACCGAGATGAGCCCGGACGCGCGCGCCCGCCTGTACCACGTGCTCGACCGCGCCGAGGGGGCGAGCCTCACGGCGCTGGGCGTCGAGGGGACCCACGAGGGCGGGGCGTTCGAGCGGCGGTTCCTGGCCGCGTCCGCCTGGCGGCCCGACGGACGGTTCACCGCCTGGGAGCTCTACGACCTCGATGACGTCGAGCGCGCCCGCACCCGGTTCGCCGAGCTCACCGGCGAGCGCGAGTCGCGTCGCTTCTGGAACGCGGCGATGGAGAACCTCGAGCGGTTCTACGAGGTGTGGACGTCCAGGGACTGGGACGCGCTGATGGCACTGCACGCCGATGACAACGTGGTGGTGGACCGGCGAGGCGTCGCGCAGGTCGAGGGGACGACCGCCGAGCAGGAGTACCGGGTCTACTTCGGGCTCGACGAAGTCGAGTTCGCCGCCCCGATCCTGATCGCCACTCGGGGCAACCGTCTCGCCCTGTGCTCCGGCACGATGCGGTTCAGCGACGGCGCGAGCGGCGTCGCAGAGGTCCAAGCCCTGGGTGTGATCGAGGTGGACGAGGCAGGCCTCCAGACCGCCGCCGTCAGGTTCGACCCCGACGACCTCGACGCCGCCTACGACGAGCTCGATCGGCGGTACGTGGCGCAGGGTGGGCACGACATCGGCGGGATCCGCCGACGGGCGGCCGCTGGCGACCTGGACGGGTTGGCGGCGCAGCTCACGCCCGGCTTCCACATCGTCGACCACCGCGTGCTGGGGCTGGGTGGCGCCAGCCGGCAGGGCTACCTCCGGGACATCCGCGAGATGGAGGCGCTCGCCCCGGACAACCGCATCGAGGTCCACCACGTGCTCGCCGCCAACCCGCTCGCGGTGCACAGCCTGTGCTGGAGCCGCGGCACCTACGAGGGCGGCGAGTTCGAGACGCCCATCGTGTTCGTCGGTGGGATGAGCAGCGGTGAGCGGTGGTGGATCTGGGAGCTCTTCGGTGACGACCAGCTCGACGAGGCCCGGGCCCGCTACGAGGAGCTCGCCGATCCCTCGGCCATCGTCCCCAACCTCGCCGAGCGGACGCTCGAGCAGCTGAGGGTGCTGTACGACGCGCGGGACTGGGACGGCATCGAGAGGCTCTGCGCGGAGGGGTTCGTGTTCGAGGACCGCCGCAACCACGTCACGGGCGGCCAGGCCATGTTCCTCGACCAGGGCCGCGCCTTCGCCGAGCAGGGCGCGACGTTCCACCGCGAGCTGCTCGCCGCCCCCGGCGATCGCGTGTGCCTGGTCCGACGCTCCGCCACCGACGGCGAGAGGCTCGTGATGGAGCACCTGCAGGTGGTCGAGGTCGACGACGAAGGGTCGTTCACAGCGTTCGTGACCTTCGACGGGGAGGACCGGGCGGGCGCCGCGATCGAGCTCGCTCGCCGGCAAGGCGCGATCACCGGCGCTCCACCGGCGGTCCTCGCCTTCATCACCGCCCTCAACACGCACGACGTCGACGGCGTCCGTGCATCCCTCGCTCGCTGCCACTTCGAGGACCACCGGCGGGGCCGGCCCGGCGTGGTCAACGACCTCGACGACTACATCCGGACGCTGGAGACCGGGTTCGCCCTGACGGAGGGCCTCGTCGCCGAACAGCTGCGGCACTTCGCGGACGGCCCCCGTGGGACCGTGACGCTCACCCGCACCTACGGCCTGAGGGACGGCGGGCCGTTGGAGACCCGCTTCGTCTCGGTCGTGTGCTGGGACGACGAGGCCCTGACCAACCTCGAGGCCTACGAGTGCGAGGACCTGGAGCGCGCCCTCGCGCGGTTCGAGGACCTCCGCCCGCCGACCTAAGCCAGGAGGGCGTCGACCTGAGCGGCGACGGCATCGGCCCCGTGGCGGAGGGCCTCCTCGCGGGCGACCTCCAGCAGCTCGCGGGCCCGGGCCACGTCGGCGTCGGCGCCACGCCGGCGGAGCGCCTGGGCGAGATGCGTCCGGGCGATCGGCAGGTGCGCGGTGGCGCCTG
>DATFFY010000510.1:0-23109 GCA_035249805.1 Acidimicrobiales bacterium
CACGGTCGTGCGGCCCAAGGCCCGCCGGCTGCCGGCCCGCAAGCTGTGAATCGCGTTCGCGGTCGGCTCGAGCGGCACGATCGTCGTCGACGACGGGGCCCGCCAGGCCCTCCTCGAGCGCGGCGTGTCGCTCCTCCCGGCCGGCGTGCGCGAGGTGACGGGCCGCTTCGCGGCGGAGGACGCCGTGGAGATCGCCGGCCCGGACGGCAAGGTCTTCGCCAAGGGCCTCACCCGCCTGTCCGCGAGCGAGCTCCGGGCCGTCGCCGGCAAGCGCACGGCCGAGCTCCCCGAGGGCACCCCCCACGAGGCCATCCACCGCGACGACCTGGTGGTCCTGCCCTAGCTACCCGGTGGTTGCCAGACCGACTGGGCCGCGGGCCGCAGCCCAGTTGATGGCTCCCCACGGGTCCGCAACGTCGATGCGGCCCGTCCCGTCGGCCCGGATCACCGTCGCCCCGTCCGGTCCGTTCTTGATGAACAGCCGACCATCGGCGAGGAACTCGACCCGTCCCATGAACGCGGCCTGCTCGACGATCGTCGTCCTCGCCCCGTTGACTCCCTCGACGCGATCCAGGCGGTTCGTCTGCTCCGCGCCGGGCGCCCCCCACCATGCCTGCACGTACACACTGCCGTCCGGCGCCCATCGGGCCATCGTCGACCAGCTCGTCGCCTCCGCTGGGATCACGTCCAGCAGGTCGAACTGATCCACGACCGTGCCGCTTGCCACCTCGATCCGCTCCGCCGCCTCTGTGAGGAGGAAGTCGCCGTCGGGCGACCAGGTGATCACGCCGGACTGCAGCGGACCCGCCAGGGGCACATCGTGCACCTCGAGGTCGTCAGCGTCGACGATCTTCAGCCACGCGGCGGATGCCACGGCGATCCGCGTACCGTCGGGCGACCAGCGCACGGTGGGGTTGTCGAAGAACTGCGCGCGAAGCACTGGTCGGGTGTGGCCGGTGGCGACGTCCTGGACGACGACGCTCTGGCCGGTCGAGTCGAAGGCCACCCCGCAGTCGACGACCACACGCGCCCCATCAGGCGAGACATCGAACCAGCCGCCGAACTTCGCGCCGGGCTCGCACTCGGGGAGCTCGCGTCTGCGGTCGGTGCCATCCGGCTGCATGGACCAGAGCTGCATCTTGCGGTCGAGTGGTGCTGGGTCGTCGGAGAGCTCTAGCCAGGCGATGCGACCCGCGAGGGTCCGGGGTGACGGCGCCGCCGGGATCGGAGGGGCGGCGCTCGGCAGCGTCGTCGACGACGACATGCCGTCGTCGTCGGTCGCCGCGACCGAGACGCGCTGATCCTCCCCCGCGGCCCCGGCGCGGCCGTCGATGTGACCCTCCGTTGTCGACGTCGTGGGGTCACCCACCTGGGACCGCTTCACGTCGCGCTCGTCGCCCTCGAGGCCGTCGGCCGGGCCCTCGGTGCCCACCCGGGCTTCGCGGTCGCTGCTGCCGCGCATCTGGCTGGCGATGAGCGCGAGCACGAGGACGAGCGCGCACGCGCAGATGACGAGGCGCGGCAGCCGAGCGGTCACCTCCTGACGGTACGAAGGGCTCGGCTCGGCGGATATGGGCCGTTCGGCCCCTTCTCAGCCGTCGAGGACGTGCTGGCGGAGCCAGGTGTGCATGGCGATGCCGGACGCCACGCCGGCGTTGATCGACCGGGTCGACCCGACCTGGGTGATCGAGCACACGAGCGAGCAGGCCCGGCGGGCCGCCTCGGACAGGCCGGGTCCCTCCTGGCCGAACAGGAGCAGACACCGGCGGGGGAGCGCGGTGGCCTCGAGCGGGACCGATCCCGGGAGGTTGTCGATCCCGACGACCGCCAGCCCTTCCGCCGCCGTCCGGACCAGCAGCTCGTCGATCGTCGGGACGTGGTGCACGTGCTGGTAGCGGTCGGTCACCATCGCGCCCCGGCGGTTCCAGCGCCTCCGGCCGACGATCGTGACGCTGGCCGCCCCGAACGCGTTCGCGTTGCGGACCACCGTGCCGATGTTCAGGTCGGAGCCCCAGTTCTCGACCGCCACGTGGTACGGATGGCGCCGCTGGTCGAGGTCCTCGACGATCGCGTCGAGCCGCCAGTAGCGGTAGCGGTCCACGACGTTGCGCCGGTCACCGGCGGCCAGCAGCTCGGGATCGAGCCGAGGGTCCTCGGGCCACGGCTCGGGGTGCGGCCCCACACCGACGTCGAGGTCGTCGTCGTCCGTCACCTGCGGAGGCGGAGGCGGCCGACGAGGGCGCGGGCCTCGGGGACGCCGGTCGTCGCCGTGATCAGCAGGTAGGTGGCGATGGCCGGACCGAACACCACCGCGGCCGCCGCGATCCGGGGGAGGTCCTCGGTGACGGACCGGAGCCCGGCGGCCAGCACGCCCGACGCGCCGGCGGCCAGGAGCGACCACCGGGCGGCGAGGCTCGTCGGGGGCAGCCTGCCGATGCGCCACTCGAGTGCGCCGCGCAGGATGCGGTACTCGATCCACGACGAGAGCGCGGCGCCCAGTGCGAGCCCGACCACACCGAGCCGGGGCGCCCCGTCGGCGAGGAGGCGGACGGAGTCGGGCAGCGGCCCGAAGCCGATGTCCTCGACGCGGTGCACCGACGTCCCGACGATCGCCAGCCGGTCGAGGGGGAACATCAGCAGGGCGCCCAGGCCTGCGGCCAGCGCGACCCGCAGCACCGAGACGCGGGCGACGAGCTTCGGGCGGTCGAGCGCGTAGAGCGTGTTCTGGAGGAGGCGGGAGCGGGTGGTGCCGAGCAGGCCGAGGGCGAAGGCGCCGATCACGAACCACACGAGCCGGGTGTCGGCCGCCTCGAACTCGCCCCGCTGCAGGAGGAGGCCGACGAGCACGTCGCCGGCGAGGACGTACAGCACCACGATCGGCGCCACGTAGAACGTGATGCGGTCGAGCCCGACCAGCAGACGGCGGGTCAGCTCCTCCTGGCCCTGCCGGCCGAGGCGGGCCAGCTCGGGCAGCTCGGCGGCGGCGACCGCCATGCCGAAGAGGCTGATCGGCAGCAGGTAGAGCACCTGGCCGTAGGTGAGCGCGGAGACGGCGCCGACGGCGAGCAGGCTGGCGAGCACGAGGTCGACGTAGGAGAGCAGCTGCACCACGCCGCGACCGACCACGACGGGGGCGAAGCGGCGCAGGACGCTCTGCACCTCCGGGTTGGCCCGGTCGAGGTTGGGTCGCATGCCGCGGGTCAGGCGGCGGACGGCCGGTACCTGGACGGCGACCTGCAGCACGCCCCCCACGAGGACGCCCCACGCCAGCGCCTGCGCGATGCCGGTCTTCGAGGCCCCCCAGACGCCGGCCCCGACCACGAACGCGATCTGGGCCACGTTCCAGAGCACCGGCGAGACGTACGAGAGGAAGAACTCGCGGTGGCTGTTGAGGATCCCGAGGCAGAACGCGGACAGCACGAGCAGCCCGATGCCCGGGAACATGATCCGCAGCAGCTCCACCGCGAGGTCGAGGCTCTCGCCCTCGAACCCGGGGGTGATGAGGATCGTCAGGGGCCGGGCGAAGACCATGCCGAGCGCGGTGAGCGCGGCGACGAGCACGAGCAGGAGGCCGAGGATGGCGCCGGCGACCCGCTGCGCGTCGCGGCGGTCGCGCTCGAGCGCCCGCGAGTACACGGGGATGAACGAGGCCGACAGCACGCCCTCGCCCAGCAGGTTCTGGAGGAGGTTCGGGATGCGCAGCGCGGCCTTGAAGACGTCGGCCGTCGCGCCGACGCCCAACCAGCCCGAGATCGCGATCTCGCGCGCGAGGCCGGCCAGGCGCGACAGGAGGATGCCGGCCGCGACGAGCATCGAGCCGCGGCGGCCGTCGTCGGCCGTGGGGACCGGGCCCGTGGGCGCCTCGCCCAGCTCGGTCATCGGGCTACGCGGGCGGCTGCGGGTCCCGCCACATGGGCCAGATGTCCGGGCCCTTCGGCAGGTGCAGCACCTCGGCGACCTCGAACCCGTGGCGCCGGTAGAACGGGATGTTCTGCTCCTTGGACGACTCGAGGTACGCCCCGATGCCCTCGCGGTCGCAGGTCTCGAGGATCGGCTGCATCAACGCCCCCCCGATCCCACCGCCCTGGCGGTCGGGGCGCGTGCCGAGGACGGCCAGGTAGTAGTGGTCCGGGTGGCGGCCGTGCGCCTTCTCGATCAGCCCGAGGCCCTTGAGCGCGCGGGGGATGCGGTGGCGCATCCCGGTGATCATGAACGGCGCCATCGTCACGACGTCGAGGAAGCGGGTCTTCCAGTGCCCGGGCGGGTCCCAGTAGGCCGCGCCGGCGTGGTCGTCCGTGGTGAACACGGTCGGGTGCTTGAGGTGGCGGCGACCCTCGTGGGCGAAGAACTTCCGCAGCGGCCCCGCCGAGCTGCCTGCGTCCTGCCCGAAGAGCCACTCCATCACCGGGTCGTCGTGGAACGCCAGCGCCAGCGCGTTCGCCATCCCGGGGACGTCGTCGGTCGTCGCGCGGCGGCTCTCCATGGCCAGAGCCTGCCACCTACCACGGCCGGTTAGGGGGTTCCAGGGGATCGCCGGGGTACCCGCGGGACGCCCAACGAGCGCACTGCGCTGCCTGGGGCTCGCCTGACGGCTCGCCCTCTTAGAGTGGTTCGGTGCCCCACGACGCCATCCCCGAGCTGGGCGCCCGCGCCAAGGCCGCCAGCCGAGTCCTCGCCACCGCCTCCACGGAGGTCAAGGACGCGGCGCTCCAGGCGGCGGCCGACCTGCTCCTCGACCGCCACGCCGAGATCCTGAGTGCCAACGCCGAGGACGTCGACGCGGCCACCGAGGCCGGCCGGGGGAGCTCGATCGTCGACCGTCTGCGCCTGTCCGACGCCCGGCTCCAGGCCATGGCCGCCGGGCTCCGCCAGGTGGCGGCGCTCCCCGACCCGGTCGGCGAGGTCACCGACGGGTGGACGCGTCCGAACGGGCTGCGGGTCCAGCGGGTGCGCGTCCCCCTGGGGGTCGTGGCGATCATCTACGAGAACCGGCCGAACGTCACCAGCGACGCGTTCGGGCTCTGCCTCAAGTCCGGGAACGCGGCGTTCCTGCGGGGCTCGTCGGGGGCGATCCGGTCGAACATCGCCATCGCGTCGGCGCTCCGCGAGGGGCTCGCCAAGGCCGGCTTGCCGCACGACGCGCTCGTGCTCGTGGAGGACACCCGCCACGAGGCCGCCGTCGAGTTCATGCGCCTGCGCGAGTCCATCGACGTGCTCATCCCTCGGGGTGGCCCGTCCCTGATCGCCTCGATCCTCGAGAACGCCACGGTCCCCTACGTGATCGACGGCGACGGCAACTGCCACGTCTACGTCGACGCCGCCGCCGACCTCGCGATGGCCCTCGACATCGTGGAGAACGCGAAGACCCAGCGTCCCTCGGTCTGCAACGCCGTGGAGACCCTCCTCGTGCACCGCAACGTCGCCGCCGCCTTCCTCGCCGAGCTGGCGCCCCGTCTCGAGGGCGTCGAGCTCGTCGGCGACGAGGCCTCGCAGCAGATCCTGGGCGACCGGGTGTCGGCCCTTGCCACCGACGAGGACTACGCCACGGAGTTCCTCGACCTGAAGCTGGCCGTGCGGGTGGTCGACACCCTCGGGGCCGCCATCGCCCACATCACGCGCTACAGCAGCGGCCACAGCGAGGCGATCGTCACCGCCGACCTCCGGGCGGCCGACCAGTTCTGCGCCGAGGTGGATGCCGCCGCGGTGCTGGTGAACGCGTCCACCCGCTTCGTGGACGGCGAGGAGCTCGGCTTCGGGGCCGAGATCGGGATCTCCACCCAGAAGCTCCACGCCCGGGGCCCGATGGGCCTCCGCGAGCTCACCACCCGCAAGTTCGTCATCACCGGCGACGGCCAGATCCGCACGTAGGACCCCTCCCACCTCCGCAACTTGTGTTCTCCTGACAAGCTCACGTTGTCCCAGCGCCACAAGCTGCTAAGCGGCTCCGAGCCGCGCGGCGACCCGACGGGCGGCAGCGACCTCCGACACGATCCGCTCGGGATGCTCGACGAAGCGCTTCCAGCTGAAGCGCAGCACCGTCCAGCCCGCTAGCACCAGGTCGTTCTGGCGGGGGAGGTCTCGCTCCCGCACCTCCTCCTCGAGGTGAACCCTCCCGTCCACCTCGATCGCGATCTCGAGCTCGGGGTATGCGAGGTCGACCTCTGCGACGAAGCGGCCGCCCACCGTCACGCGGTGGTGCACCACCGGCTCCGGCAGCCCGTGCTCCAGCAGCAGGGCCAAGAGCATGAGCTCGAAGTCGCTGTCGGTGATCTCCGCTCGATGGGCGTTGGCGGCGATCACCCGCCGCAGCCGCCTGATGCCCGGTCGGCCCCGGCGTGCGTGCCGCCGGAGGGTGACGATGAGGGATGACCACGTGGTGCGGTCGGTCCGGCGAGCCCACTCGATCGCCCGCAGGAGCCGTCGGTCGCCGACGTAGCGACCGAGGTCGAGCAGCGTCCGATCGACGTCGGTGGTCGGGACCCCGGCGATCGAGACGATCCGGCAGCGGTCGAGGTCCTTGCTCGTGTGCAACCGCAGCTGCGGCCGGCGGGGCTCGCGTCCCCGGGGCATGGTGACCTCTGGTCCCGCGGTCCCGTAGCCGGGGATGCCGTGGAGACGAGCCGCCGCGAGGTGCGACGCCACGGCCCCGTCACCGATCCGGAGGATGGGGGCGAGCACGCGCTGCTCCCAGGTCTCGGCTGGCCCGGCGAGGCGGTACACGCCGACCTCGGCGCGGATCCAGCGCCCGTTCGCCAGCCGGGCTGCAGCCTGCTGGCGCGTGCCTCCTGCAGCGACGACGTCATCGAGCGTGGCCAGCCAGTGCTGGCGAACGAAGACCGGCAGCAGCCGGTCGTCGAGTGTGGGCATCGTCCTCTCCCATCGAGGTGCGGATGACGGGGGAGGAGAGCCGACGCTACGGCGGAGGTGTGACAACTCCGAACTTGTGTCCTGTCGTCAAGCTGATGTGGTCGAGGAAACACAAGTTGCGGGGGTTGGAACCGGATTGACCGCGCGGTCAAGTGATCGCGTAGCCTGAGCCGATGGCAGAGGCGTCGTATCGGTTCGAGTCCGTCCCCCAGGTGCGGGAGTCGCTGAGGAAGGTCGACTACCTGTCCGACGAGGGGATCGCCGGCGTGGTCTACCTCGCCGACCGGCTCGGCAAGCCGATCCTCGTGGAGGGCCCCGCCGGCGTCGGCAAGACGCAGCTGGCCAAGTCGGTGGCCGAGATGTCCGGCAGCCGCCTCATCCGCCTGCAGTGCTACGAGGGCCTGGACGAGTCCAAGGCGCTGTACGAGTGGAACTACAAGAAGCAGCTCCTGCGCATCCAGGCCGAGCGGGCCGACGGCAACACCTGGGAGTCGGTCGAGACCGACATCTTCGGCGACGACTTCCTGCTCACCCGACCGCTCCTCGAGGCCATCACCGCGGACGACCCCGTCGTGCTGCTGATCGACGAGGTGGACCGCGTCGAGGTGGAGACCGAGGCGCTGCTCCTCGAGATCCTCTCGGACTACCAGGTGTCGATCCCCGAGCTCGGCACGATCGAGGCCAAGCAGGTCCCGCTCGTGTTCCTCACCTCGAACAACACCCGTGAGCTGTCCGAGGCCCTGAAGCGCCGCTGCCTGTTCCTCCACGTGGACTACCCCGAGCTCGATCGCGAGAAGGAGATCGTCCTCACGAAGGTGCCGGACATCAGCGACTCGCTGGCCGACCAGGTCGCCCGCATCGTCCGGTCCATCCGCCAGCTCGAGCTGAAGAAGCACCCGTCGGTCTCCGAGACGATCGACTGGGCCCGCACGCTGCTGCTCCTCGGGGTCGAGCACGTCGACGCGGACACCGCGAAGGCGACGATCAACATCCTGCTCAAGTACCAGAGCGACATCGCCAAGGCGGTTCGCGAGCTCGACCAGGAGCACGGCGCCATCCAGAAGGCCGCGGCCGGCAAGTAGCCGTCCACATGACGACCCCTGCCGCGCCCGAGGCCGCCGCCGGCTTCGCGATCACCGAGCTCCTCGCCGGGTTCATCCAGGAGCTCCGCCAGGCCGGCCTGCCGGTCAGCCTCACCGAGAACCTCGACGCGATGGAGGCGGTGAAGCACATCCCGCTCGAGGACCGCGAGGCCTTCAAGTACGCGCTCGCCGCGACGCTCGTGAAGAACAACGCGCACTGGCGGGCCTTCGAGACGGTGTTCGAGGTCTACTTCTCCCTGCGCGGGTCGCAGTACCGCATCGGCGACGGCGACGACGACGCCTTGGCCGAGCTCCTCGAGCAGCTCGAGGGCGACGAGCAGATGGACGGCGACGGTCCCCGCAGCGGTGCGGGCGGCGGCGAGGGCATGACGCCCGAGGAGATCGCCGAGATGCTGTTCCGGGCGCTCCAGCGCGGCGACGAGGCCCTCATGCGGGCGGTCGCCCGCCAGGCCGTGCGCCGGTTCGCGGGCATGGAGCCCGGGCGGCCGGTCGGCGGCACCTACTACCTGTACCGCACGCTCCGGAACCTGGACCTCGACGGGGTCATGGAGCGCCTCATGGACCAGGCCCGGCAGCAGTCACCCGAGCCCCTGACGCCGTTGGAGGAGCGGCTCGAGCGGGACGAGGTCGACTCCCGCATCGAGAAGCTCAAGAAGGAGATCGAGGCCGAGATCCGACGCGCCCTCGTCGCGGACCGCGGGGTCGAGGCGATGGCCCGGACGCTGCGCAAGCCCCTCCCCGAGGACGTCGACTTCATGCACGCCTCACGGGAGGAGATGGCGGCCTTGCGCAAGGCCATCTACCCGCTCACCCGCAAGCTCGCCGTGCGGCTGGCCCGGAAGCGCCGGCACGGGCGCAAGGGCCCGCTCGACTTCCGCAACACGATGCGCCACTCGCTTTCCTACGGCGGCGTGCCCGCGGACCTGAAGTTCAAGTACCCGCGCCCCACGAAGCCCGAGATCTTCGTGGTCGCCGACATCTCCGGCTCCGTCGCCGCGTTCGCCCGGTTCACGCTGCACCTCGTGTACGCCATCTCGAACCAGTTCTCGAAGGTCCGGGCCTTCGTGTTCATCGATGGCCTCGACGAGGTCACGCACATGTTCGAGGGCGTCGAGGACATCACCGAGGCGGTCCACCGCGTCAACACCGAGGCCGACGTCGTCTGGGTAGACGGCCACTCCGACTACGGGCACGCCCTCGAGGTGTTCCACCAGGGCTACGCCAAGGAGGTCGGCCCGAAGACGACGGTCCTCGTCCTCGGCGACGCGCGGAACAACTACCACGCCTCGCAGTCCTGGGTGCTGAAGGACCTGCAGCACCGGGCCCGCCACGTCTACTGGCTCAACCCCGAGCCGCGGTCGTACTGGGACACCGGGGACTCGATCGTCGGCGAGTACAGCGTGCACTGCGACGGCACGTTCGAGTGCCGCAACCTCCGCCAGCTCGAGAAGTTCGTCGACTACCTCGCCTAGTTTCGGCTCGCTGGCGCTCGCCGAGCTCAGGGGTGGGCCTGCCGCCGAGGGGCGGCTTCGCCGACACCGAGGTCGCGATGAGGGCGCCGAAGGCGCACGCTCTCCAGGCTCGCCGCAGGCCGCCGCAGGCGGCCGAGGACGAAACTCAGTCGTGGAGGCCGCACTCCACCTTGTCCTTGCCGACCCAGCGGCCCGAACGCGGGTCGGTCGGATCGGTGGGCAGGTGGGTGCAGGGCTGGCAGCCGATCGACAGGTAGCCCCGCGCGCGGAGCGGGTTGACGATGACGTCGTGGTCGGCGATGTACCCGTCGACGTCCTGGTCGGTCCAGTTCGCGATCGGGTTGACCTTCACGAGGCCGCGCAGGTCGCGGGCCACGATCGGGGCCTGGCCCCGTGTGGCGGCCTCGACGCGGCGCAGGCCGCTCATCCACGCGGCCTTGCCCTCGAGGGCCCGGTCCAGCTGCCCCACCTTCACGGCGGAGCAGCAGTTCTCGGGGTCGACCCGCCACAGCTCCTCGTCGTGGTGCGGGACCGTCATCATCCGCAGGTTCAGCCCGTAGTGGCGCCGGATCCGCTCGACGGTGTCGAGCGTCTCGGGGAAGTGGTACCCGGTGTCGATGAACACGACCTCGATCCCCGGGTGCACCTTCGTGGAGAGGTCGATGAGGACGGCGTCCTGCATCGACGCGCTCAGCGAGAGGTGCGGGGCGAACTGGTCGACGGCCCACTGGATGATCTTCGAGGCCGGGAGCCGCTCGAACTCGCGGTTGAGCTCCGCCAGCTCCTCGTCGGTGAAGTCGGGGACCTCGAAGACCTGCGCGACATCCGTCAAGTTGCACACTCCGAATCGCCGGTCTCGGCCACGTAGGGGCCCGTCTCGCCGTAGTCGACGTAGTACTCCGGCGCGTCGGCGGGGAGCGGGAACTCGTCGAGGTCCTTGAGGGTCTCGGCCAGGGTGGCGACGCCGCCCGAGCGGTCGAGCCACGATCGGAACGACTCGCCGGCCTCGCGCTCGTCGTTGAACCGCCGCACCACGCGCACCGTGGCCTCGGGCGCGCTCTTGGCCGGCAGCCGCAGCGCGCGCTCGCCGAAGTGGATCTTCTCCTGGCCGACGTAGCCGCCCAGCAGCATCGTGTACCCGGGGGCGGACACGCCGTGGGCCCGTCGCTCGGCCCCGGAGAACCCGATGTCGGAGATGTGGTGCTGGCCGCAGCTGTTCGTGCAGCCCGAGATGTTGGTGCGGATGCCGCCGACGTCGGCCAGCCCGGCCTGGTCGAGCGCGGTGCCGATGGCGTCGGCCAGGCCGCGGCTCTGCGTGACGGCGAGATTGCAGGTGTCGGCGCCCGGGCAGGCCACGACGTCGCGGGCGAGCTCGGCGCCCGGCTCGGCCATGCCGATCGCGGACAGCCGGTCGAACAGGGTCGGCAGCTGGCTCTCGCTCAGCCCGCGGAACACGAGGTTCTGGCGGTTCGTGATCCGAACCTCCGCCCCGAGCTCGCGCTGGATCGACGCGAGCGCCCGGAACTGGGCGGTGGTGATGTCGCCGAGGCGGGCGTAGGCGACGGCGGACACGGTCCCCTTGGCCACGCCCCGCACGACGTTGGCGTCGTCCCACGCGGCGAAGGGATCGTCCCTGCGGATCGACACCGGCACGCCATGGCCGACCGGGGTGGGCACGCCTTGACCGAGCCCGGCCGGCGCGTCGCCGGCCTTGTGCACGACCTCGGGGATCCCGCCCGGCCACGTCGAGGAGGCGACGAGGAACTTGCGCTCCTTCACGATGCGGGCCTGGAGCTCGTCCCAGCCCATCGTGTCGACGAGCCACTTCATCCGCGCCCGCAGCTTGTTGTCGCGGTTGCCGTGGTTCGAGAACACCCGGAGGATCGCCTCCAGCGTGGCCATCAGGTCCTCGCGGGACGTGAACTCCTCGAGGGCCAGCGCAGGGTGCGGGTTGGCGCCGAGGCCGCCGGCCACGAACACCCGGAACCCGGCCTCGCGGGTGCCGTCCTCGAGGGTGCGGGTGGTGGCGATGACGCCGACGTCGTTGAACATCGCCTGACCGCAGTCGGTCTCGCAGCCCGAGAAGTTGATCTTGAACTTCCGGGGGAGCCGCTGGGCGAGCGGGTGGTGGAGGAAGTGCTGGAAGGCTGCCTCCGCCCACGGGCTGATGTCGAGGTACTCGTACGGGCAGGCGCCGGCCAGGTGGCAGCCCTGGACGTTGCGGACGGTGTCGCCGCAGGCTTCCCGGGAGGTGAGCCCCACCGACGCCATGTCCCACAGGGCGGCCGGCACCCGCTCGAGCTCCACGAAGTGGAACTGGACGTTCTGGCGGGTCGTCAGGTGGCCCCAGCCCCGGCTGTACGTCTCCGCGATGTGGGCGAACATGTCCAGCTGCTCGGGGGTCACCGAGCCGTACGGGACCTTCACCCGGACCATCTGGTTGTGGCCGCCCTGCCGCTGCCCGTAGATGCCGTTGTTCAGGCGGAAGACGCGGAAGGCGTCCTCCTCGAGGTCGCCCGCGAGGTACCGGGCCAGCTGGACCTCGAACTTCTCGATGTCCGCCCTGGTGTCCGGGTCGATCTCACGTTCCAGCATGTGTCGGGCATCCCTGGTCGGCCGCGTCCCCGTGTTCGGGTCTCCCATGGTCTCAAACCCGAGTGGAGTGGTCAACATTCCACCCCGGGGGAGGTTCCCTTGGACCACCTAGCGGCGCTGGAGGAGCTCCGCGACCCGGAAGGCGAGGTCCAGGGACTGACGGGCGTTGAGGCGGGGGTCGCACATGGTCTCGTAGCGGTCGTCCAGGTCGGCGTCGAGGATCTCCTCGGCCCCGCCGAGGCACTCGGTGACGTCGTCGCCGGTGAGCTCCACGTGGACGCCGCCGGGCCAGGTGCCCTCCGCGCCGTGGGCGGCGAAGAAGCCGGCGATCTCCGCCAGGACGGCGTCGAGGTGGCGTGTCTTCTTGCCCCCGGCGCTCGTGAAGGTGTTGCCGTGCATGGGGTCGCAGGCCCAGACCACCGGGTGGCCCGCGTCGCGGACCGCCGCCAGGAGCGGGCGCAGCCCGTCCTCGACCGCGTCGGCGCCCATGCGGGAGATGAGGGTGAGCCGGCCGGGGACCCGCTCCGGGTTCAGGATCTCGCAGATGGCGAGGACCTCGTCGGGGGTCGCCGTGGGCCCCAGCTTGCACCCCAGCGGGTTGCCGACGCCCCGCAGGAACTCGAGGTGGGCCCCGGCCAGCTGCCGCGTGCGCTCGCCGACCCAGAGCATGTGGGCCGAGCAGTCGTACCACCGGCCCGTCAGCGAGTCCTGGCGGGTCAGCGCCTCCTCGTAGCCGAGGACGAGCGCCTCGTGGCTCGTGAAGAAGTCGACCTCGTGCAGGTTGGGTGTCGACGCGGAGTCGATGCCGCAGGCCCGCATGAAGCGGAGGGCCCGGTCGATCTCGCCCGCGAGCTGCTCGTAGCGCTGGCCCTCGCGGCTGGACGCCACGAAGTCCTGGTTCCACTGGTGCACCCGGCTCAGGTCGGCAAAGCCGCCCTTCACGAACGCCCGCAGGAGGTTCAGCGTCGACGCGGACTGGTGGTACGCCTGGAGCAGCCGGTCGGGGTCGGGCACCCGGCCCGCCGCTGTGGGGGTGATGTCGTTGACGATGTGGCCCCGGAACGACGGGAGCTCGACGTCGCCGACCCACTCGGTGTCGGACGAGCGCGGCTTGGCGAACTGGCCTGCGATGCGCCCGACCTTCACCGTCGGCACGCCCGCCGAGTAGCTGAGCACGATCGCCATCTGGAGGATGACCTTGAGGCGGTCGCGGATGCCGTCGGCCGAGAAGTCGTCGAAGGACTCGGCGCAGTCGCCGGCCTGCAGCAGGAACGCCCGGCCGTCGGCCACCTGGGCCAGCGCGTCGGTCAGCTGCCGGGCCTCGCCGGCGAAGACGAGGGGCGGCAGGGTGCCGAGCTGCTTGAGGACGGCCTCGAGCGCGGCCTCGTCCGGCCATGCGGGCTGCTGCGCCGCTGGCCGGTCGCGCCACGTGGAGGGGGACCAGGCGTCCGTCATGGGGCTACCAGCGTGCCGTGCGGACCCCTCCGGGGCCAAGCCGGTTGGCTCGGGCTATGCCGCGTCGCTGCGGGCGAGGGCCTCTTCGCGGACCGCCGTGACGGCTCGCTTCACGAGCCGACGGGCGGCCTCGGCGGTGACGCCGAGCTCCTCGCCGACCTCGCGGTAGCTGCGCTTCCGACCATCGGTGAGGCCGAACCGCTGCTCGACGGCGAGGCGGGCCCGATCGTCGAGCACCCCGAGGAGGTCGCCCACGAGGGCCTGCTCCTCGGCGTGGACCAGCGTGGCCTCGGGGCCGGGCCGGTCGTCGGCGATCAGATCGATGAGCTCGCTGCCGTCGTCGTCGCCCACCGTGCGGTCGAGCGAGGTGGGCGTGGTGAGCCGGTACAGGCGGGCGTTCTCGTCGTCCAGCTCGTCCCCGTCGCCGGAGACCTGGCGGAGGGCAGCGCGGAGGCTGGCGGACCGGTCACCCGGCAGGCGCACGAGCGACGCCTTCTGGTCGAGCGCCCGGCCGATCGCCTGGCGGATCCAGAAGGTGGCGTAGGTGGAGAACTTGAAGCCCTTGCGCCAGTCGAACTTGTCGACGGCGTGCTCGAGGCCGAGGTTGCCCTCTTGGACGAGGTCGAGCAGCTCCATGGCCGGGGGCAGGGGGTAGCGCCGGGCGACGGAGACGACCAGGCGGAGGTTGGCCCGGATGAAGCGGTCCTTGGCCTCGGCCGCCTTGCGGACGGCCCGGCGGTTGTCCGCCGTGTTCTCGCCGGCGTCGATGGCGGCCTGCGCCTTCACGCCGGCCTCGATGACCTGGGAGAGCTCGCGCTCCTCCTGGGCGGTGAGCAGGGGCACGAGCCCGATCTCGTTGAGGTACTGACCTACGGAATCTGTCATGGCACTCTCCCTCAACGATTGCTAGCCCGACCATCTTCCCGTCGGACAGCGATTTCCACCATTGCGGTAGTGGTAATCGGTGCAAACCGCCCTGCTCTGGACGGGATTCCCCCCGGGGCGGTGACCGATGTCACCGGGGGTGGCGCTCGAGCGACGGCCGGGGAGAGCCCGCTTTCCCGGACCGAATAGGTTGCAGCCATGCCGAGCGGGACGAGCGCCGGGGAGCGCCTCGGGGTCCTGGGCGGCACCTTCGACCCGCCGCACGTCGGGCACCTCGCCGTCGCCGTCGACGTGCGCCACGCCCTCCGCCTCGACCGTGTGCTGCTGGTGGTCAACAACGAGCCCTGGCAGAAGGTCGGCACCCGGGCGATCACCCCGGCCGAGGACCGCTTCGCCATGGTGGAGGCGGCGGTCGCGGGCCTGGAGGGCCTGGAGGCCAGCCGGCTCGAGCTCGACGCCGGCGGGCCCTCCTTCACCGCCGACACGCTCGCCGCGCTGCGGACCGAGGATCCCGGCCGGGAGCTGTTCGTCATCCTCGGCAGCGATGCCGCCGCCGGGCTGCCCACCTGGGAGCGGGTCGACGAGGTCCGCCGGGCCGCGACCATCGTCGAGGTGCTGCGCCCGGGCTCACCGCCGGCGCCGACCCTCCCGGGCTGGCGGTGGGAGCGCGTCGACGGGCCGGGCCTCGAGCTGTCGAGCAGCGAGCTCCGGGCCCGCCTCGACGACGGTCGACCCCTGGACGTTCTGGTGCCCGCCGGCGCGGTGGCGTGCATCGAGGAGCGGGGCCTGTACGGTCGGCGGCGCACGACGAAGGAGCCGCGACCCTGACCGAGCCGTCACCCGACGAGACCCGCCAGTGGGCGATCACCGCCGCCCGCGCCGCCGACGGAAAGCAGGCCCGCGACGTGCTCGTGCTCGAGGTCGCCGAGGTGCTCGCCCTGTGCGGGTGGTTCGTGATCGCCAGCGCCTCGAACGAGCGCCAGGTGAAGGCCATCTGCGACGAGGTCGAGCACCAGGTCCACACCGCCGGCGGCCCCAAGCCGAAGCGGATCGAGGGCCTCGACGCGCGCCAGTGGGTCCTCATGGACTACGGCGACATCGTGGTGCACGTGTTCCTGCAGGAGACGCGCGAGTTCTACGACCTCGAGCGCCTCTGGGCCGACGTCCCCCGCCTCGACTGGGAGGTCGGCGCCGCCTAGCCCTGGACCCACGCCTCCAGGGCCGCGGTCGCCTTCGACGCCGCGTCGGCCACGATGATGAGGACGTCGTCGGCCTCGAGCACGGTGTCGCCGTCGGGGACGAGCGTGCGATCTCCGCGCTCGAGCACGGAGATGCGGATCCCGTGCGGCATGGGCACGTCCTTGAGGGCACGCCCGACGACCGCGGCCGTCTCCTCGAGTTCGAGCTCGATGACGTCGGCGTTGACGTGGTCGAGGCCCATCACGATCGCGGTGGCCGGCACCGCGTCGGCCGCGAGGCCGAGTCGCTGGGCCACGGGTCCGAGGGTGGTGCCCTGCACCGCGACCGAGACCAGCACGACGAAGAACACCACGTCGAACACCAGCCGCGCGTCCGGGTAGCCGGCCGTCAGCGGGAACGTGGCGAGCACGATGGGCACCCCGCCCCGCAGCCCGGCCCAGGACACGAACCCCAGCACCCGCGCCGGGAAGCCGAACCAGGGGAGGACCGCGGCGACGGCGAGCGGGCGCGCCAGCAGCACCAGCGCGGCGGCCAGCACGAGGCCCTTCCCGACGACCTCCCACAGATCGGACGGGAAGACCTGGAGGCCGAGCAACAGGAACAGCGTCATCTGGGCCGCGAACGCGAAGCCCTCGTGCACGGTGCGCAACGCATGCTGGTGCCGCGGCAGGCGATCCCCGAGGATGAGCCCCACGAGGAAGACGGCCAGGAGCCCGGATCCGTTGAGCTGGGTCGCCGAGCCGTAGGCGAGACCCGCGAGGCCGGAGCCCAGCACCGCGAACAGCCCGGCCCCGCCGAGGCGGGCCCGCTCGGCCAGCCAGGCGCCGCCGAGGCCGACCCCGATGCCCACCGCCGCGCCCAGGCCGATCTGGAGCAGGCCGAACCCCAACCACCCCGCGGGCGACGCGTCGCCCGCCCACGTCTCGAGGATGCCGACGGTGAGCAGCACGGCGACGGGATCGTTGAGGCCGGACTCGACCTCGAGCAGCGACGCGATCCGTCTCGGGACCGGCGCGCCGCGGAGCAGGCTCATCACCGCCGCCGCGTCGGTGGACGCGACGACGGCGCCGAGCAGCCAGGCCGTGGTCCAGGACACGTCGAGGAACAGGTAGGCGACTCCGGCGACCACCGACGCCGTGATCGCGACGCCGACGCTCGCGAGGAGCAGGGCGGGCCCGGCCACGGCACGGGTCTCCCGCCACGACGAGCTGAGCCCACCCTCGAACAGGATCAGCACGAGCGCGACGACGGAGACGGACTGGGCCAGCTCCGCGTCGTCGAACTGCACGATGCCCAGCCCGTCGTCCGCCACGGCCATCCCGACCACGAGGAAGACCAGCAGGCTCGGCACCTGGAGGCGGCCCGCGAGGCCGGCCATCACGACGCCGACGACCATCACGACCGCGCCGAGGAGCACCACGTCGTCGACGGCCAGGTGGAGCTCCACCGGCGGAGGGTACGTCAGGGTCCCGGCCGCCGACCGCTAAGGTCGCCCCAGGCGCGCCGGGAAGTCTGGTCGGCACATCCTCCTCGGAGGACCTTCCACCATGCCCCGATCGCCGCGCCGCAACGACCCGACCGCCCCGGTGTCGCCGCGCGCGCTGCGGGACTTCCTCGCCACCGAGGCCGCCGGCGGCATCCTGCTCCTGGTCGCCACCGCTGCGGCGCTCGCGTGGGCGAACTCGCCGTGGCAGGCGAGCTACGACACCGTGTGGCACACGCGGCTCGGGGTCCACCTCGGCGGCCGCGAGCTCGAGCTCGACCTGCAGCATTGGGTCAACGAGGGGCTGATGGCGTTCTTCTTCCTCGTCGTCGGCCTGGAGATCAAGCGCGAGCTCGTGGTCGGCGAGCTGCGGGAACGCCGGCAGGCGGCTCTGCCTGTGCTGGCCGCAGTGGGGGGCATGCTGGTGCCCGCGCTGCTGTTCCTCGCCTGGAACCCCAGCGGCGACGAGGCTCGAGGCTGGGGTGTGCCGATGGCCACCGACATCGCGTTCGCGCTCGGCGTGCTCGCCGTCGTCGCGCGGTCGTTGCCGTCAGCGGTCCGGCTCTTCCTCCTCACGCTGGCCATCGTCGACGACATCGGCGCCATCGTGGTGATCGCCGTCTTCTACTCCTCCGGCGTGGAGACCACCTGGCTCGCGGTCGCGATCGTCGTGGTCGGGGCAGTGGCGCTCTTCCGCTTCATCGGGTTCGTGGGGACGCCGTTGTTCGCCGGCCTGGGGATCGCGCTGTGGTTGGCCCTGCACGCCTCCGGGGTCCACGCGACGCTGGCCGGGGTGGCGATGGGTCTCCTGGTCCCGGCGACGCCGGCATTGACGCGCGAGATCGTGGGCTCGCGGAGCGCGCAGCTGCTCGACGTCTTCACCCCCGCGGAGGCCCGGGAGACGCGGCGCATCGCGCGGCATGCCGTGTCCCAGCTCGAGTGGCTGGAGCACGAGCTGCACGGCTGGTCCAGCCTCGTGATCGTCCCGCTGTTCGCCCTCGCCAACGCGGGCGTCCCGTTGAGCCTCGACGACCTCGAGGCCGCGGCGAGCTCGACGGTCACCCTTGGTGTCGTCGTCGGTCTCGTCGTCGGCAAGGTCGTCGGCATCACGGCGGCGACGTGGCTCGCCACGCGCATGCGCCTGGCGGAGCTGCCGCCGGGAGTGACGTGGCACCACATCTTCGGGGCCGCGACCCTCGCCGGCATCGGCTTCACGGTGTCGCTGTTCATCACCGGGCTCGCCTTCGATGATCCACGTCTGGTGGACGAGGCCCGCATCGGGATCCTGGCGGCGTCGGTCCTGGCCTCGGTCGTGGGTGCGCTGGTCCTGCGGCGTGCCCGGAACGCGACGAGGCCCGCCTGAGGGGCGGGCCTACGGACGTGGAGCTAAGGAGAATCGAACTCCTGGCCTCTTCCATGCCATGGAAGCGCTCTACCAACTGAGCTATAGCCCCGCGGGAGGGTCAAAACTAGATCAGCGCGCCGACGTCCGGCCAATGGCAGCCCGATCGGGTTCGGGGATGGTCGGGGGGCGCCGGTACGATCCGCCGCCATGGCCGACGCCTACGACGTCCAGGCCGTCGAGCAGCGCTGGCAGCAGCGGTGGCGCGACGAGGGCACCTACGAGATCGACAACGACGACCCGCGCCCTCCCTACTACGTCCTCTGCATGTACCCGTACCCGTCGGGGGCCGCGCACCAGGGGCACGTCCGGAACTACACGTTCGGCGACCTGATCACCCGCTATCGCACGATGCGGGGCTTCGGGGTGCTCAGCCCGATCGGGTTCGACAGCTTCGGGCTGCCGGCCGAGAACGCGGCCATCAAGGCCGGCTCGCACCCCCGCGGCTTCACCGACGCCCGCATCGAGGAGCTGTCGTCGAGCCTGGTCCGGATCGGGGCGTCGTACGACTGGCGGCGGATGGTCACCAGCCACGATCCGCGGTACATCCGCTGGAACCAGTGGATCTTCCTGCGGTTCCTGGAGGCGGGCCTCGCCTACCGGGCCGAGGCGCCGGTCAACTGGTGCCCGGGCTGCCAGACGGTCCTGGCCAACGAGCAGGTCCTGCCCGACGGCACCTGCGAGCGGTCCGGGGACGTCGTCGAGAAGCGCGACCTCGAGCAGTGGTTCTTCCGGGTCACCCGGTACGCCCAGGAGCTGCTGGACGACCTCGACGGCCTGGAGTGGCCCGAGAAGGTCAAGACGATGCAGCGCAACTGGATCGGCCGGTCCGAGGGGGCCGAGTTCGACCTGGCCGTCTGTGACGCGCAGGGCCGGCCCCATGCCGACGGGCTGCGGATCCGCGTCTTCACGACGCGGCCCGACACGAGCTTCGGCATGACCTTCGCGGTGCTGGCGCCCGAGCACGAGCTCGTCGAGGCCATCACCACCGACGAGCACCGCGCCGCGGTCGAGGCCTTCGTCGCTCGGGTGCGCCAGACGAGCGAGCTCGACCGGCTCTCCTCGGAGGGGGCCCTCGACAAGCGCGGCCAGGCCACGGGCGCGTACGCCCTGAACCCGTTCACCGGTCGGCCCGTGCCGATCTTCCTGGCCGACTACGTGCTGGGCACCTACGGCACCGGGGCGATCATGGCGGTGCCCGGCCAGGACCAGCGCGACTGGGACTTCGCCGAGGCCCACGGGCTGCCGATCGTCCGCACGGTGCAGCCGCCCGAGGGCTGGGACGGGCAGGCGTACGTCGGCGAGGGGCCGGCCATCAACAGCGAGTGGCTCGACGGCCTGGCCGTCGCGGAGGCGAAGGCACGGGCCACCGGGTGGTTGGAGACCGAGGGCATCGGCGAGCGCAAGGTCAACTTCCGCCTGCGCGACTGGCTGCTGTCCCGGCAGCGGTTCTGGGGCTGCCCGATCCCGATCGTGTACTGCCCCGACCACGGCGCGGTGCCGGTGGCCGAGTCCGAGCTCCCCGTGCTCGCGCCCGACGACGTCGAGTTCCGGCCGACGGGGGAGTCGCCCCTCAAGTCCCACGAGGGGTTCCTCCGCACGACCTGCCCGGTGTGCGGCGGCCCGGCGGTGCGCGAGACGGACACCATGGACACGTTCGTCGACTCGTCCTGGTACTTCCTGCGCTTCTGCGACCCGTGGAACGAGGACGCGCCGTTCGACAAGGCCCCCGTCGAGCGGTGGATGCCGGTCGACCAGTACATCGGTGGCGTCGAGCACGCCATCCTGCACCTGCTCTACGCGCGCTTCTACACGAAGGCGCTGGCCGACCTCGGGATCGCCCCGCCCGACCTGCGGGAGCCCTTCGCCCGCCTCTTCACGCAGGGGATGGTCCGCCTCGGCGGCACCCGGATGTCGAAGTCCAAGGGCAACCTGGTCGCGCCCGAGGACATCCTCGACACCGACGGCGCCGACGTGCTGCGCCTGGCCCACCTGTTCACCGGCCCGCCGGCCGACGACGTCGACTGGGAGGGCGTGAGCCTCGAGGGCTGCGCGCGGTTCCTGCACCGGCTCTGGCGCCTGGCCGACCCGGGGTCGGACGCCGTGGCCGAGGCCACCGGCGACGCCCGGGACGAGGTCGACCGGGCCGCCCACCGGCTCATCGTCCGCATCACGGAGGAGTTCGAGCGCTGGTCGTACAACACGGCGGTGGCCGGCTACATGGAGTTCGTCAACCTCTTGTACAAGCGCGGCCGGACGGACTTCGCGGTCGACACGCTGCTGCTGCTCCTCGCCCCCGCCGCCCCGCACGTGACCGCCGAGCTCTGGGAGCGCCGCCATCCCGGCGGGCACGTGCACGCCCAGCCGTGGCCGGTGGCCGACGCCGAGCTGGCCAAGGTCGACTCCGTCACCATGGTCCTCCAGGTCAACGGCAAGGTGCGCGGCCGCCTCGAGGTGGACCCGGGCCTGTCCGAGGCCGAGGCCGAGGCCCTCGCGCTGGCCGACCCCCACGTGGTGGACGCCCTCGGCGGGGCCACGCCACGCCAGGTGATCGCGCGGCCGCCGAAGATCGTCAACGTCGTCGTCTGAGCTGATGCCTGCTCCGGTCGTCGGGCGCCTCGCGGCGCGGGGCTCGGACTCCGCAGGTGTCTCCGCGCGGGTCGGCGAAGCCGCCCGGCTCCGACCTGCCCGAGATACCTCCTAGGGGGGTGGTGTAACCGGACCCTTGGTGGGAGGGTCGTAGGCGCGTGCTGACCCTTCCGCAGCGGATCGAGCGCGCCACGGACCGGGGGCATGCGCTCACCTTCGTGGTCGGCGGCGAGCCCGACGTCGTGCCGTACGCCCAGCTCCACGAGGAGGCCCGCGGCTACGCCGCCGCGCTCCAGTCGCGGGGCGTCCGCCCCGGTGACCACGTGGGGATCCTCGGACCGACGTCCCGGGAGCTCGTGACCGCCATCGAGGCCGTGTGGCTCGCCGGCGCCACCGTGGTCGTCCTGCCCCTCCCGATGCGGATGAGCTCGATCGAGGAGTTCGTCGGCCAGACCCGCCGCCGGATCGCCCACGCCGACATCGCCCTCGTGCTCGTCGACCCCGAGCTGGCCCCCTTCGTCGAGCCCGAGCCGGGCGACCCGCCGATGGTCGGGTGGGACGCCATGACGACGGGCCGGGCGTCGGCCTGGGAGCGGGCCGACGAGGACCTCGACCGCCTGGCCATCCTCCAGTTCACCAGCGGGTCGACCTCCGACCCGAAGGGCGTGATGCTCCCGCACCGCACCGTCGGGGCGAACCTCGACGCCATCGCCGCGGCCACGTCGCTGCACCCCGACGACGACGTGCTCGTGTCGTGGCTGCCGCTGTACCACGACATGGGCCTCGTCGGGCTGCTCACCACGGGCCTGACCACCGGCACCCCGCTCGTCCTCGGCGCGCCGACGGACTTCACCTCCAGCCCCGGGCGGTGGATGGAGTGGATGTCGACGTACGGCGGCACCGCGACGGCCGGGCCGAACTTCTCGTACGTGCTCGCCGCCCGCGCCCTCGGCCGCGCCGACCAGCTGGACCTGTCCCGCCTGCGCATCGCGCTGAACGGCGCCGAGCCCGTCGACCCCGCCACGGTGGCACGGTTCATCGAGGCGGGTGCCCGGCACGGGCTGCGGCCCGGTGCCGTGTTCCCCGCGTTCGGCATGGCCGAGATCGCGATCGCCGGCACCTTCCCGGAGCCGATGTCGGGGCTGCGCACCGACCCGGTCGACCTCCGGGTGCTCGAGGCCGAGCGGTACGCGGCGCCGGTGGACGCCGACCACGACCGCGCCCGCCACCTCGCCATCCTCGGCCGACCCGTGCAGGGCCTCGAGATCCGCGTGGTCGACCCGGCCACCGGCGACGAGCTGAAGGAGCGCGAGGTCGGCGAGCTCGAGATCCGGGGCACCTCCGTCACGCCCGGCTACTACAAGCGCCCCGAGGCGAACGCCGACCTCTTCCACGACGGCTGGCTGCGGACCGGCGACCTCGCGTACCTGCTCGACGGAGAGATGGTGATGTGCGGCCGCATCAAGGACGTGATCATCGTCGGCGGCCGCAACGTGTTCCCCGAGGACATCGAGCGGGCCCTCGCCGACGTCGAGGGCGTCCGGGCCGGCAACGTCATCGCCTTCGGGGTCGATCTGCAGGGCAAGGAGGGCGTGGTCGTCGTCGCCGAGTCCAAGGCCGAGGACTCGACGCTCGTGCGCAAGACGGTCGCCGCCCGCGTGCGAGACGCGGTCGGCCTGCCCGCCAAGGACATCGTCCTCGTGCAGCCGGGCAGCCTGCCCAAGACGAGCTCCGGCAAGCTGCAGCGCTCACTGTGCAAGCTGCGCTACCTCGGCGCCGAGCTGCAGCCCGTCTAGCGACGAGGGGACCGCGTCACACCGCGTGGAGCTGCTGCATCACCGCGGCCCAGCGGCTGGGGTCGCTCACGTACGGCACGTAGAAGCTGAGCCGCTGCACCACGTCGCCGTAGCGCTGGTCGAGCCCCGCCGCGATCTGCTCGGGCTCCGCGATGATCGCGAAGGCGTCGAGGATGTCGTCGGTGATGAGCTCGCCCATCTCCTGCCACCGCCCCTCCTTGGACATGCGGTTCAGCTCGTCCTGGAGGTCGCCCCAGCCGTG
>DATFFY010000511.1:0-4821 GCA_035249805.1 Acidimicrobiales bacterium
CACGCCGCCGGCAGCACCCGAGCGCCCTCGGGCGCGTCGATGTCCTGCCCTTCGCCGACCCCCCGGACCGCGAACCCGACCCAGCGGCCCTGCTCGAGCTCGGCCTTGGTCCGCAGCTTGAACCGCCGCAGCCGCGCCGCCACCGCCTCGCCGGCGCCGTCCTCCACGTCGAGCGCCAAACGGTCGTCCTCGAGGCGGGTCACCCGCAGCCAGGCATCGACCTTGCCGGTGGGCTGCAGGAGCAGGGCCGGCGCGGAGGCCCCGACGGCCAGGGCGGCGACGTCCTGGCTGAGCTGCCCCTGGAGGAACTCGACCGCCTCCGGCCCGTGCACGACCACGACGTCCCGGCGGATCGGGACCGCGCCGGCAGTCGTCCAGAGATCGGTGGGACCGCGCACACAGGGACGCTACCGCCGGTGCTGGCGACCCTCGCCGGCACCGGACGGCTACTTGCGGGCGTGGGCCCGGCGGGCCGCCGTCATGCGGCGAGCCGCCGGCACGGCGGCGAGCAGCGCGCGGGCCTTGTTGTGGCACTCGAGGTCCTCGTGCTCGGGCACGCTGTCGACGACGATGCCCGCGCCGGCCTCGACCGACGCACGACCATCGTCGTCGACCACCAGGGTCCGGATGGCGATCGCCGTGTCGACGTTGCCGGAGAAGTCGAGGTACCCGACCACGCCGGCGTACGGCCCGCGCTTGGTGGGCTCCAGCTCGTCGATGATCTCCATGGCCCGCACCTTCGGCGCCCCCGAGACGGTGCCCGCCGGCAGGGTGGCCCGCAGCACGTCGATGGCCGTCCGGCCGGCCCGCAGGGTGCCGGACACCTGCGAGGTCAGGTGCATGACGTGGCTGTAGCGCTCGAGCGTCATCATCTCGTCGACCGTCTCCGTCCCGAACTCGACGACGCGCCCGACGTCGTTGCGGGCGAGGTCGACGAGCATCACGTGCTCGGCGATCTCCTTCGGGTGCTCCCGCAGCTCGCCCCCGAGGCGTCGGTCCTCCTCGTCCGTGCGCCCGCGACGACGCGTGCCGGCGATGGGGCGCGAGATGACCGTGCCGTCGAGCAGCTGCACCATCGGCTCCGGCGACGACCCGACGAGGGTGAGGCCGGGCTGGCGCACGAAGTACATGTACGGGCTCGGGTTCACCTGCCGCAGCACGCGGTAGACGTCGAACGGGTCGGCGTCGAGGTCGAAGTCGAACCGCTGCGCGAGCACGACCTGGAAGACGTCGCCCGCGAGGATGTGCTCCTTCGCGATCTCCACCGCCCGGCCGTACGCCTCGGCCCCCATCGTGGAGCGGACCTCCGGCAGCGGGTCGTCGGGATCGGGTGGCTCGACCAGGGGCTCGTCGATCGGACGGCTGCCGTCCCGCGCGAGCTCGTCGAGGCGAGCGACGGCCGCGTCGTACCGGGCGTCGAGCTCGGCGGCCGAGAGGCCCTGCTCGACGATGACGTTCTCGATCAGCGTGACCCGCTGGCGCCAGTGGTCGTAGGCGGCCAGCTGGCCGATCACCGACAGGACCGCGTCCGGGTGGCCGAGGTCGTCAGGCGGCACGTCGGGCAGGTGCTCGACCTCGCGCACGACGTCGTAGCCGAGGTAGCCCAGCACCCCGCCGTGCAGCGGGGGGAGGTCGGGCAGCGCCGGGGCGTGCCAGGCGGCGAGGAGGGACTCGAGGGCGGCCAGGATCCCCTGGTCCCGCGGGACCCCCGGCGGCAGCGCGCCGACGACGTCGACGTCCCGGCCGCGGGCGGTCAGCGTGGCGAGCGGGTTGCGGCCCACGAAGGACCAGCGGCTCCAGCGCTCGCCGTGCTCGACGGACTCGAGGAGGAACCCGGGCTCGTCACCGACGAGGCGGGCGAACGCGGCGACCGGTGTGGTGAGGTCGCCCAGCACCTCGCGCCAGACCGGGATGACCGTGTGCGTCCGGGCCAGCTCCCGGAACGCGGCGCGGTCGGGCCGGAGGGTCACCCGAAGGACCGGTAGAAGCAGGAGCGCGCACCGGTGTGGCACGCGCCCTTGCCCTCCTGCTCGACGACGAACAGCAGGGTGTCGCCATCGCAGTCGTAGGAAGCGGCGCGCACGAACTGGCGGTCCCCCGAGGTGTCACCCTTGCGCCACACCTCCTGGCGGCTGCGCGACCAGAACACGGTCCGGCCCTCGGCCAGCGACATGCGGAGGGTCTCGGCGTTCATCCACGCCATCATCAGCACCTGGCCGGTGCTCTCCTCCTGCACGATCGCGGGGACGAGGCCGTCGGCGTCGTACTTGACCGCGGCCAGCTGCTCCTCGGTGGCCTCGATGGGGGTGGCGACGGGCATCGGGCCATCGTACGAGGGGCTGTTCCACCGCCCCCAACCGGTTCGCCGCCCGGAGGTCCTACAGGTAGAGCCCGGTGCTCGACTCCTCGAGGCGGCTCGCGGCGACGGCGTGGATGTCGCGCTCGCGCAGGATGATGTAGTCGTCGCCCCGGACCTCGACCTCGTAGCGGTCCTCGGGGCTGAAGAGCACCTGGTCGCCGGCCTCCATCGTCCGCACGTTCGGCCCGGCGGCCACCACCTCGGCCCACACGAGCCGCTTCTTCATCTCCGCCGTGGCGGGGATCAGGATCCCGCCGGAGCTGCGCCGCTCGCCCTCCGCGGTGAGGCGCACGAGGATTCGGTCGTTGAGCATCTTGATCGGGAGCTTCTCGCCCTCGTCCTTGGCGGCGGCCATCCTCGAACGCTACCGGGAACGGACCCGACGGCCGTCAGCGCGCGAGCCTGGGGCGGTGGAGCCTGACTGGGCCGCGATCGAGGCGGCGGGCCTGTTCGCCGACGCGCCCGATCGCGACGAGCGCCGGGAGCTGCTCGCGTGGCTGGTCAGCCAGGGCTTCACCTTCGACGAGCTCGTGTCCGCCCACGCGCGGGGGGACCTGATCCGGGCCGCCGGGGAGCGCCACATCCGGCCCGGCGCCCGCGCCATGACGTTGGCCCAGCTGGCGGATCGCCTGGATTGCGACGTCGCCGTCGTCCGCCGGATCTGGCGGAGCCTCGGTGCCGTCGACCCGGGACCGGACGTGCTCGTCGCCTCCGAGGACGACCTCGACATGGTCCGCATCGCCCTGTCGTGGGCCGAGATCTTCGGGGAGGACACGGTGTTCGCCCTGGTCCGTCGCATCGGCGCCCTCCTCGAGCGGGCCAGCGAGGCGATGTCGGCCGCCGCGATCGGCGCCGCTCCCGACATCTCCACGCTCGTGAGCGGCAGCGAGGTGGTCACGGCGAAGGCCTACGAGGCGATCGCCTCGCTCGTGCCCGACATCGGACGCATGCTCGACCTCGCCTTCCGCCACCACATCGAGGGAGTGCGGGTGCTCTTCGAGGAGTCGGGCGCCGGCGCGGACGGTCGCCCGTGGCTCACCCTCGGCGTGGGGTTCGCCGACCTCAGCGGGTACACCTCGACCTCGCTCACCCTCGACCTCGACGAGCTGGCCGCCCTGGTCGGCGCGTTCGAAGCCCGCGCGGCCGAGGTGGTGGCGGAGCACGGCGGCCGGGTCGTGAAGTTCGTGGGCGACGCCGCGCTCTTCGTCAGCTCGGACCCCGACGCGCTGGCCGAGATGGCGACCGCGCTCGTGCAGACCGCGACGGGCACGACGACGCTCCCGGCACGCGTCGGCCTGACCTACGGGACGGTGGTCGCGCGCGACGGCGACTTCTTCGGGCCGGCGGTCAACCTGGCCGCCCGCCTCGTGGACGTCGCCCAGCAGCAGTCGGTGGTGATCGACGAGGGGCTGCGCGCCGCCCTCGACCCGGCGCGGTGGTCGAGCACCGCGTTGGCGCCGCAGTCCCTGCGCGGCATCCCGGAGCCGGTCCCGGTCTTCGGGCTCAGACCGGCCTGACGGCGACGCCGGCGGCGACCAGGTGGTCCTTGGCCTCCGCCACCGTGAACTCGCGGAAGTGGAAGATCGACGCCGCGAGCACGGCGTCGGCGTGGCCGACCGTGACCCCCTCGACGAGGTGGTCCAGCGTGCCGACCCCGCCCGAGGCGATCACCGGGATGCCGACCGCGTCGCTGATGGCGGCGGTGAGCTCGAGGTCGAACCCGAGCTTCGTGCCGTCGCGGTCCATCGAGGTGAGCAGCACCTCGCCCGCCCCCAGCCGCTCGCCCCGGCGGGCCCACTCCACGGCGTCCATCCCCGTCGGGGTGCGCCCGCCGTGCGTGACCACCTCGGGCCGGCCGGCAGCGTCCCACCTCGCGTCGATGGCCAGGACGACGCACTGCGCGCCGAACTCCTCGGCGATGTCACCGATGAGCTCCGGGCGCTCGACGGCTGCGGTGTTCACCGACACCTTGTCGGCACCCACCCGCAGCAGCCGGCGGGCATCGGCCACGGACCGGATGCCCCCGCCGATCGTGAAGGGGATGAACACCTCCTCGGCCACGCGGCTCGCCACCTCGACGATCGTGTCGCGGGCGCCCGACGAGGCGGTGATGTCGAGGAACACCAGCTCGTCCGCGCCCTCGGCGTCGTAGCGGGCGGCCAGCTCCACGGGGTCCCCCGCGTCGACGAGGTCGACGAAGCTGACGCCCTTGACGACGCGGCCCTCGTCGACGTCGAGGCACGGGATGACGCGGGCCGTCCTCACGGCACCCGCGCCAGCTGCTCGACGGCTTCGGCCACGTCGACGCGGCCCTCGTAGATCGCGGTGCCCACGATGGCGCCGGCCAGCCGACGGCCACCCGCCTCGACGTGCGCCAACGCGAGCAGGTCGGCGAGCTCGCCGACGCCGCCCGAGGCCACGACGTCGAGGCGGGTGGCGGTCAGCACCTCGGCCAGGCCGGT
>DATFFY010000512.1:0-4062 GCA_035249805.1 Acidimicrobiales bacterium
GTCGAAGCCCACGCCCGCCGCGCTCGAGCGGGCCGTCCTCGTCGGCCCGGCCACCAAGCGCGTGCAGGCCGCGGTCGACCGCGCCCTCGTCGTCGCCGACGCGGTGCGCTTCGCCCGTGACCTCGTCAACGAGCCCGGCGGGTCGCTCACCCCGACCGCCCTGGCAGCGCGGGCGGTGGCCGCGGGGGAGGAGGCCGGCTTCGAGGTCACCGTCTGGGACGAGCAGGCGATCCGCAAGGAGCGGCTCGGCGGCGTGCTCGGCGTCAACCGGGGCTCGGCCCAGCCGCCTCGGTTCCTGCAGCTCCGCTACGACCCCCCGGGGGCCCGGGCGACGCTGGCCCTCGTCGGCAAGGGCATCACGTTCGACTCGGGCGGGCTGTCGATCAAGACGGCCGACGGGATGATGGGCATGAAGGGCGACATGGGCGGCGGCGCCGCGGTGATCGGGACGTTCCGCGCCGTCGCCGCGCTGGGGGCGAAGGTGCGGCTCCTCGGCTTCGTGCCGCTCACCGACAACATGACCGGCGGCGACGCGACCCGGGTGGGTGACGTGCTCACCATCCGCAACGGCACCACGGTGGAGGTGCTCAACACCGATGCGGAGGGCCGGCTCATCCTCGCCGACGCCCTCAGCCTGGCCACCGAGGCCGCGCCCGACGCGATCGTGGACCTGGCCACCCTCACGGGCGCGTGCATGGTCGCGCTGGGCGAGCGGACGGCCGGGCTCATGGGCAACCACCGTGGCTGGATCGACCAGCTGCAGGACGCGGCCGACGCCGCGGGTGAGCCGGTCTGGCCGCTGCCCCTGCCGAGGTACCTCCGCGGGAAGCTCGACAGCGACGTCGCCGACCTGAAGAACATCACCAACGGCCGGTACGGCGGCGCGCTCTCCGCCGGCCTCTTCCTCGAGGAGTTCGTCGGCGACGGGATCCCGTGGGCGCACCTCGACATCGCCGGGCCGTCCGACGCGTCCGAGACCGACGGTGAGATCGTCAAGGGGGGCACCGGGTTCGGCATCCGCACCTTGGTCGAGCTCATCGCCCACTTCGCCAAGCCGAAGCGGTCCGACGCGTGATGGACGCCCCGTCCGCCCCGCAGGCGTCGGACCGGATCCCGCTGGCCGGGAGCGGGGTGGCCGTCCCGCCGCTGGGCGTGGGCACGTGGGCCTGGGGCGACGAGTCGACGTGGGGGATGGGCGGCTACGACACCGCCCTCACCGAGGACGCCATCCGGGAGGCCTGGCAGGCCAGCATCGAGGCGGGTGTCGTCCTCTTCGACACCGCCGAGGTGTACGGCGCCGGCGAGAGCGAGCGCATCATCGGCCGGCTGCTGGCGGAGGACCCCTCTGCCCGGGATCGCGTCGTGCTGGCGAGCAAGTTCATGCCCATGCCGTGGAAGGTCGACGTGCGGCGGTCCCTCGTCGACGCGGCGAGGAGGTCCGCCGAGCGCATGGGGGTCGAGACGATCGACCTGTACCAGATCCACGGACCCATCTCGCTGCGCGGCCCGGGGGCCCTGGCCGACGCGCTCGTCGCCGCGCAGCAGGCCGGCGTCGTGCAGGCGGTCGGCGTGTCGAACTACTCCGCGAAGGAGACGCGGCGCATCGACGCCGCGCTACGGGAGCGCGGCACGCGGCTGGCCACCAACCAGATCGAGTACTCGTTGCTGCGCACCATGCCCGAAGCCGTCGGTCTGCTCCGCTGCTGCGCGGAGCTCGGCGTCGTCCCGCTGGCGTACTCGCCCCTCGGGCAGGGCCGGCTCACCGGCAAGTACTCGGCGGCCAACCCACCGCCCGGGGCACGGACGTTCTCGGCCCACCCGATGGAGCGGGTCGACGCGCTCGTGGCGGTCGTCCGCTCGATCGGCGAGGTCCACGACCGCACACCCGGCCAGGTGGCGTTGGCGTGGTGCATCGCCAAGGGCACGGTGCCCATCCCCGGCGCCAAGCACCGCGGCCAGGCCGAGCAGAACGCCGGCGCGCTCGGCTGGGCGCTGACCGCCGGGGAGCTCACCGCGCTCGACGCGGCCGCGCTGCGGGGGACGCGCACGCTCCAGCAGCGCTTCTGGCAGCACGGCTGACCGCTGGTCACCCGCCCTTGACGGCGCGGGCGACGATCGTGCGCAGCTTCCAGAACGGGCTGGCCTGCATCGACGCGATCACCGCCTCGCGCTCGGCCACCGCCTGGCGCACCTCGCCCAGCTCGCGGTCGAGTGTGGCGATGCGGGCGCTCAGCTCGTCGGTGGTGCTCTTCGCCTCCCGCAGCGCCTGCTCGAGCGCCACCGTGCGCAGCGCGCGCGGGTCCTGGTCGATGGTCGTGGAGTTGGTGACGATCGGCAGCTCGCCCGGCCACTTCTCGGCCAGCACCGTCTCGGCGTGGTGGTACGCGCCGTGCAGGCCCGACAGGAGCGAGTTGTGGTGGCACGGCACGTCGAGGGCGACGGTGCGCCGGCCGGCGGCGTGGGCCTGGAGGGCCAGGTCGGTGCCGTACAGGTGCCAGCCGAGGGCCGGATCGAACCGCAGGTCGCTGGCCTTCGGCACGACCATCAGCACCTCGTCGAGGCCGTCGACCTCGGCGGGCAGCGCATGGTCCGTGCGGAACAGCGCGTCGCGGTCGATGCAGTGGCCGACGTGCGTGCGCCCGCCCTCGCGGTAGCGGACGCCGACCGGGCCGCCCACGGCAGGCTCGTCGACCGGCGACGCGGCGGCCCACTGCCGGTGGAGCCGGGACGGCCACCAGGACGGCAGGTACACGTCCTGCTGCACGAGCACGACGAGGTCGTGCGACGCCTCGCGGATCCCCCGGTTGAGGCCCTCGGCTGCGCTGCCCATGTCGCGGTAGAGCAGCACCTCGTGGGGCGAGCCCTCGCCGAGGCACGGCGAGGCGAGCAGGTTGTGGTGCAGCTGCGCGTCGTCGTTGACGCAGGCCACGAACGTGAGGGGGGCGCCGGCGTCGCCCTCCACGAGGTCGTCGATCGGCCGGGCGGCGAACACGTAGCGCCGGGCCGAGAGGTGGCGGACGGCGCGGTCGGGGTGCACCCGCAGGTGCTCGAGCAGCGGACCGGCTGCCTCGAGGAGCGCCTCGTCGACCTCGTCGGCCACCACCTCGACGATCTCGGGCGACCAGCCCGCCTCGAGCAGGAGCTTGTACGCGGTCGCGTACCCGTGCACGTGCGCCAGCCCGGGAGGGACCACGCCGAGCGGCGCGGCCTGCGGGTCGCTGCGCAGCAGCTGCACGAGGCTCCGCTGGTCCGTGAAGTTGCCGACTGCGCACACGAGGGTGCCGCCCGGTGCCAGCCAGCCCCGGATCGTGCGGAGCACGGGCAGCGGGTCCCCCACCTCCTCGAGCGGCGCCGTGAGCACCACGCACCCCAGGGTCCCAGGGTCGACGGCCGGCGCCGCGCCGCGGGGATCGACCTCGAGGGTCGGGCCGGCCGCGGCGTCCGCGGCTCGACCCAGCTGCACAGCGAGCGCCTCGTCGGGCGGGAGGGTGGCCACGGCGGGCCAGCCTACGGCTCAGGCGACGCAGAGCTCGTTGCCCTCGGGATCGGCCAGCGTGATCCAGCTCATCGGTCCCTGCTGTCCGTCCCACAGCTTCCGCGCGCCGAGGCCGATCAGCGTCTGGACGAGCTCGTCCCGCGTGCCGTCCGGCGGGTGCAGGTCGAGGTGCACGCGGTTCTTGGCCGTCTTGCCTTCGGGCACCCGCTGGAACAGGAGCCGGTTGCCGTCGGCCGGATCCTTCGGCGTGGCGGAGGCGTAGTCGCGCCACCGCCGGCGGCCGTCGACCTCGACGACGTCCTCGCTGTCGGCGGGCACCTGCCCGCCCTCGATGAGCTCGCCGATCATGTCGTGGTGGTCGTCGACCTGGAAGTCGGTGGCGACGGCCCAGAACCGGGCCAGGGCGTGGGGGTCGGCGCAGTCGAAGGTCACCTGGAGGGCCATGCGCCCACGCTACGGACCGGTCCCTGACACCGCCTGTCAGGCGGCATCGAGCGGGCCGTCGCCCCCGCCGCCGGCCGCGGCGGTGCGGTGCTGCGCATCGGCCGCGGCCTTGGCGGCGCGGT
>DATFFY010000513.1:0-2121 GCA_035249805.1 Acidimicrobiales bacterium
GGGGCACGACGGGCGGCACCACCGGCGGCGCGACGGGCGGGACGACGGGCGGGACGACGGGCGGAGGTGTCCGGCCGGCCT
This sequence comes from Acidimicrobiales bacterium, assembly GCA_035249805.1. Taxonomy (GTDB): domain Bacteria; phylum Actinomycetota; class Acidimicrobiia; order Acidimicrobiales; family VFJN01; genus VFJN01. Next base: position 82 of record DATFFY010000513.1, read on the forward strand.
CCGGCGAGCCGATCCTCCTCGGCGCCGTGGGCACGAAGTCGGGCATCGTCGGCGCCGCCCTTGAGGGCGGGTTCCGCGGCCTCACCGTCTGGGAGCGGTGGGTCAACGCGAACGGGGGCATCCAGGGCCGGCCCGTGCGCGTCATCCAGGTCGACGACGCCGCGGACCCCGGAAAGCACGCCTCGGCCATCCGCCGGCTGATCGTCGAGGAGCACGTCGTCGCCTTCATCGGCAACATCGCCCCCTTCACCTTCTCCGCCGGTGCGCCGATCCTCGAGGACGCCGGCGTGCCGGCGATCGGCGGCGAGGGCGCCGACCGGGCCTGGTTCTCGTCCCCGCTCGCGTTCCCGATCAACGGCCAGAACATCGCCCGCTCGCGCCCTGCGGCGAAGTGGGCGCTCGCCAACCTGTCCCAGCGCAAGGCGGCCGTGATCTTCGTGAGCGAGGCCGACGCCCCGGCCCAGCTGGCCCAGCACTTCGTCGACGAGTGGCGCAAGGGCGGCGGCCAGGTGCTGATGAACTCGGGCGTGTCGTTGGCGACCCCGGACTTCACGGGCGAGGTGGTCCAGGCCAAGAACAGCGGCGCGGACATCATGTTCGTGCTGCTGGAGAAGGCGGCCTGCAACCGCTTCATGGACGCCATGCGCCGCCAGGCGTACCGGCCGATCATCATCGCCCCGGCCTGCGTGCTCCAGAACGCCGTCGACCACAAGGACGTGATGACCGGCAACCTCTACGCCGCCCACGCGGCGAAGCCGGTGCTGGCCGGGCGGAGCCCCGCCGAGGACGAGGTGCTCGCCGCGGTGCGCCGCTTCGACCCGCGGCTGCCGCCGGACGGTGCGTTCATGTTCGGCTGGCTGGCCGGGAAGCTGTTCGAGGCCGCCATGGGCCAGTCCGGGACGACGCTCACGCCGCAGGGCATCGTGGCCGCCCTCCACCGCCTGCCGGCCACCGGCCTCGGGGGCCTCACCCCGGCGCAGGCCTGGCCGCCCGGCCCGCACGCCGAAGGCCGCTGCGGGATGATCAGCCGCTTCAACGGCGAGCGGTTCGTGCTGCTGACCCCGGACTTCGTGTGCTGAGGTCGGGGCGCCGCCTCGCGCTCCTCGGGGTCGTGCTCGCCGTCGTCCTGCCGGCCGGCGGTCCGGCCGGCGGCCAGGACGGCACCGGGGGCTACGACTTCTACAGCCTGCGCAGCATCGGCGACGGGGTCACCGTCGACTTCCAGCTCGTCGGGTTCCTGCCCATCGAGGACCTCGTCGGCCTGTCGTCGGTGACCGCGGAGGCCCACTACGGCGTCGGCCGGTCCGACGCCCTCGCCGCCCTCCCCGACCCGGGCGACCTGGTGCTGACCCTGCCCGGCACGCTGTCCGCCCTGGCCGGGGTGTCCGGCCTCCCGGACTACCCCGCGGCCGCGCACGCCTCGCACCCGAGCGTGCCGAGCGACCTGGTGGAGCTCGTGCCCGACGCCGACCTCGGCGCGGGACGCCTCCGCACGGAGGCGGGCGAGGAGGGCGCGGAGGCCGAGGCCTTCGTCGGCCACCAGGTCGACACGATCGGGCTGCTGCCGTCGTTCTCCGTCGGCACGATCCGCACGATCGCGAACACGCGGCGGGCCGGGCCCACCACCCTCCTCGCCACCGCCACGACCGAGGTGAGCGACCTCCGCCTGCTCGGCGGGCTCGTCCGCATCGGGCACCTCACGTCCACGGTGTCGGTGGGGATCGTCAACGACGAGCCGACGGCCGAGGCGCCGCAGGTCGACGTGAGCGGCGTGACGGTCGCAGGGACGCCGGTGGGCATCACGGACGACGGCATCGTCGGCCTCGGCCCAGCCGTCGCGCTCGCACCGGTGATCGACTCGCTCGTGCAGCCGCTGGTCGAGCAGGGCATCTCCATCCGCACGACGCCCGCGACCCGAACCGTCGGCGAGCGCACCGCGACCGCCAGCGGCGGGGCCGTCGAGATCGAGGTGCCACTCGACGTGCAGGGCTACCCCGGGACCCTCGTGGTGACGTTCGGCCGGGCCGCCGCCGAGCTCGA
>DATFFY010000514.1:0-2072 GCA_035249805.1 Acidimicrobiales bacterium
CGGGCGCCTGGGAGACCCGGCGCCGGGCGACCCGGACCGCCGGACGGGTCGGCGTCGGGAGCAGGCGGAGGGCGGGGCTGGTGGGCTGGAACGGCTCGAGGCGGAAGGCGTCGGCGGGGACCATGTGCACTGCCATGGGGGCCATCCTCCTCAGGGGGTGTGACAGGGAACGTGCGTTCGTCTGCGGTCAGCATACGTCCGAACACCCGTTCGGCGTCAACCCCGGGATCGAACGGACGTGCGACGAACGGGTGTTTGCGCTGCGGGAGCCCCGGCGGTACGGTTCCGAACACCTGTACGTCCACGGAGGTTCTCCAATGGCCGACGTCATCCTCACCCCCCGCCAGCGGGAGATCCTCGAGGTCATCGAGCAGCACCAGCGGGACCGTGGCTTCCCCCCGTCGGTCCGGGAGATCGGCGAGGCCGTCGGCCTCACCTCGCCCTCCACCGTCCACGCCCACCTGGCCTCGCTCCAGAAGCTGGGCTTCCTGCGGCGGGACCCCACCAAGCCCCGGGCGATCGAGGTCCGCTTCGACGCCACCTCGGGGGCGCCGGTCGAGCGACGGCCGGTCCGCCACGTGCCCCTGGTGGGTGACGTCGCCGCGGGGACCGACGTGCTGGCCCAGGAGAACATCGAGGAGACGCTGCCCCTCCCCGCCGACTTCACCGGCGACGGCGACCTGTTCATGCTGCGGGTGCGGGGCGATTCGATGGTCGACGCCGCCATCGTGGACGGCGACTACGTCGTCTGCCGGGCCCAGACCACGGCCGACAACGGCGACATCGTGGTGGCCGGGATCCCCGGCGACGAGGCCACCGTGAAGACCTACCGCCGCAAGGGCGGCACGGTCACGCTCGTGCCGGCCAACGAGCGCCTCTCCCCCATGGAGCTCCCGGCCTCCGACGTCGCGGTGTTCGGCCGCGTCGTCACGGTCCTCCGTCGCCTCTGAGCTGACGGCGCCCCTGAATTCCCCCGCGAGGGGGCCCTGACCGACAATGGGGCCATGCCCACCGTCCGCGTCCTCGCGCGCGCTCTGGCGGCCGTCGCCCTCGTCGCGGCGGTCCCCATGGCCGCGGCCGCGGCGCAGAGCGCGGACGACCCGGTGTTCGCGCAGGGCCTGCAGTGGGGCCTCACCAAGGTCGGCGCACCCGCGGCGTGGACCCGAGGCACGGGTGCCGGCGTGACCATCGCGGTCATCGACTCGGGAGTCGACCCCCAGCACGAGGACCTCGCCCGCAAGATCGTCGGCCAGACGAGCTGCTTCGGCACCTCCGGCGACCCGGGGCGCTGCTCGGGGTCGGCCCGGGACGACAACGGCCACGGCACCCACGTCGCCGGCATCGCCGCCGCCGCCACGAACAACGGGCGGGGGGTGGCCGGGGTGGCCCCGGACGCGCAGCTGATCGCCGTCCGGGTGCTGCGCGACGAGTGCACCCCCGAGGGGTGCACCGCCACCGGCACGGCCGGCGACGTCGCCGCGGGCATCCGCTGGGCCGTGGACCACGGCGCCGACGTCCTCAACCTCTCCCTGGGCGGGGGGACGCTCCAGAACGTCCTCGGCTGCGCGTTCTGCGACGCCATCGAGTACGCCTGGAGCAAGGGCGTCATCACGGTGATCGCGGCGGGCAACGACGCGCTCCTGCCGGCGGGGTTCGGGGACGAGCCGGCGATCGTGGTCACCGCGACCAACCGCGACGACGGCCGGGCGTCGTACTCCAACTCCAGCTCCGGCATCCTGCGCACCGCCCGCTGGCCCGTGTCCGCGCCCGGGGGCGAGGCAGAGCGCGACGCGGCCGACTGCGCCACCGGTGGACGACCGAGCGGCATCCTGTCGACGTACTGGCTCAAGGACGAGCCGAGCCGGCACGACCAGTACGCCTGCCTGGCCGGCACCTCGATGGCCGCGCCGCACGTCGCCGGCGGGCTCGCCATCCTCCGAGGGCAGGGGCTGTCGCCGCAGGCGGCCGTCGACCGCCTCCTCGGCACCGCGCGCGACCTGGGCAGCCCGGGTCGCGATGCGTCGTTCGGCGTCGGGCTCATCGACCTCGCGCGCGCCGCGCAGGCGGGACCC